>JAAZHL010000352.1 GCA_012510755.1 Leucobacter sp. | reverse complement strand
GCCCCAACCCTCGCATCATCGGCCGGGCCACGGTAAGTGCCACGAAACCTGTTTGGTACGTCTGCAATGTGCACCCAATCGGGTCGGTTTGCGAGTGCGTGCGGGTTGTCGAAGGCTGAGGTGGTCACGGCGTCGCTGGCCAGCGTCCACCCGTGGTAGGCCTCGCGCAAGGCCACCACAGTTGAGCGGCCGGTTGCGGCCTGGGCAAGCCGCAACGCCAAATCAACCGCTTCAGACCCGCTATTCACCAGCAGCACGGTGTCGAGACCGCTGCCCGCGGGCAAGAGCGCAAGCAACCGTTCACTGTAGTCGGCGAGTTCGCGATAGAGAAAGCGCGAGTTGGTGTTGAGCACCCGGATCTGCCGGTTGACCGCATCGGCGACGCCCGGGTGCCCGTGCCCAAGCCCAGTCACATTATTGACCATGTCGACATAGGCACGGCCGGTGGTGTCGACGAGGTGATGCCGCCACCCGCGCTCGACCTGCATCGGCGTCTCATAGTAGCGTTCTTGCGCGCTCGCAAAGATCTTCTCGCGACGCAACGCTTCGTCACCAGATTCGTCCAGTTGTGTGCGCGATTCGATGAGGAGCATCGCAGCAGGGTCACGGCTCAGGCGCCGCCAGGCTGGCACCCGTTCTGGCTCGACGAGCTGCGCGCCGCCGGGCAACGGCAGAAGCTCGGGAGCGTCACTGCGACGCAAGCCAACAACCAACTGCCGTTTGGCCGACGACTCAGGCAATAGCCCGAGCTCAGTGCCGGTCGCAAGCACAGTACCGACCGCAAGCTCAGCACCAGATTCAAGGGTCGGGGTGAACCCCGCAATCACGAGCCGCCAGTGGCCGTCGAGCTGCAACACCAGCTGATCGTCAGACACCGCATGCACCGTGGCAGCCACGGGGCTCGTCACACGCATCTGCTCACCGCCCCGCACCCACACTTCGGTATCAATCGGCCACGTCGCGGCGGCCTCGGCCGCATCGATCTCGGTGCGCGTGAGTCGGTAGACGCCATAGGGCAGCACTGCGGCAGCGTGACGCAGCAGCGCGCGGTCAATCAGCCGATGTTCTGCGTTTGGCGACAACCATTTGCCCGCGTCGAGCGAGGCACTCTCGATGCCAGGGTCGACGATGGCTACGCTCCGTGAAAGTGTCGGCAGCAGCGTACGCAGCTCGACGTCGTCTGAGAACTCCGAGCCGTCAGTGTGCGGCGGCAATGGCGCATACGCAAGACATTCAGCGGGAGCTGGAGCCGCGACAAGCTTCAGCCCATCACCGACAGCGATACCCTGAAACCCGAGCCGCGCCAGCACCTGCTCGGTCATCTCACCGAGCGGGTAGCGGGTCGCCGCGTCGAACATCGATTGTTCACCGCTGATGCGGTCGCGTGCGTAGTCATTCGTGCCGTCAATGTCGAGTTGTCGGTGCCCGCTTGCCACCAGCAACGAGGATCGCAACACCACCAACGGCCACACCGCACGCGCCTCTGCTGCACTTAGTCGCGCAGCCTGGTGGAACGACGCAACGGCCTCAAGTACGGTCAACGGCCGCTCGGGTTCGTGGTGCAGCAGCGACGTCACCATGACCGCGAGCTCGGCGACCCGCCAGCCATAGCTCAGATCGCCCAGATCGAGCACGGTGTGCGGGTGCAGGCGCTGATCCTCGCCCCGTACCCCCATCACATTGTCATCAGTCAGATCACCGTGAATCGCTTGTATGGGCAACGCATCGCTGAGCGGCGCGAGGGCTGCCTGCGCCTCAGCGGCAGCACGCTGCACTCGCTCACGCAAGTTCGCATCGCCGATCGCCGGGGTGAGCCTCTCGGTCTCGGCGTGTGCGACGCGCATCTGCCACATATGTGTGCGGCGCAGCCCCTCGTGTTGCAGCGGGGCAAGCGCAGCCACCGACGCCGCCGCGAGTGCACCGAATTCTCGCATCACCGTGGGTGCGAAATAGCCCGCCTCGAGCATCGGCGTGCCGACCACAAACTCGCTGCGTCGCACCGCGAACCCTCGGCTGTGCTGGGTGAGCGCACCGTCGAGGCCGGGCAGCCCCGCTGGTACGGCGACTCCTGCCGCCCGGTAGGCCTCGAGTGCGGCGTGCTGAGCGTCGCGTGCTTCGTCGCTCCATGCCGGGTTGTCAATACGCAAGACGCTTTGGTTACCGTCTGCCTCGGTGAGTAGAAAGTTGCGGTCTTGGTTGCTGCCGAGCTCGGTTGCGGTGGCCTCGATGCCGTAGCATTCGCGTGCGATCTCGGCAGCGGTGGCCGCGTCGACCTCAGGGCGTACAAGCCCCGCTTGTGGCTGCTCGGTCATCGCTCACTCCTACTCGTGCGCTCGCGCAGCCGTCAGCTGTGTGCCCCCAGTCGCGCGATCAGGTCTGGCGCGAGCAGAGTTAACGCACGGCGGCGGTGCGAGAGTTCGTCTTTTTCGGCTGGCTGTAATTCTGCCGCTGATCTGGTGTCTCCG
>JAAZHL010000351.1 GCA_012510755.1 Leucobacter sp. | reverse complement strand
TCGCTCGCTCGACTTCATCGTGGCAGCGATGGCAGTGGCTACACTAGCGAGTGTGTCGAATATGCGCAGCGATGAGCAGGAACGTGGCGAACGCCTGCACCTTGGCGCGCATGTATCGGACGAGAGTTAGCCGCGCAGCGCGACTTGGCCAACCCTGCGCAGGCGCACATCAGGGTGTGCGGGGGCGTCGGTGATAGACTCTCGTTCATGCGTTCGTGGCATTTGCTTCTTGCTTGCCGCGACGGGGTGTAGTGATTTGGTCGCTCCCGTCGCGGAGTTCAGGCACGGCCAAACTCAGCAGCGCGAATTCGCGCATCGATCAGTAAGAAGAGAAGCACTGTAATGACCGATCAGAACCCGAAGCCCCGCACGCTGGCAGAAAAGCTGTGGGACAGTCACGTTGTCGTCAAAGGCGAGAATGGTGACCCCGACTTGATCTACATCGACTTGCACCTCATCCACGAGGTGACAAGCCCGCAAGCGTTCGACGGGCTGCGGCTCGCCAAACGCCCACTTCGTCGTGTCGATCTGATGATCGCTACAGAAGACCACAACACACCCACGGTGAACATCACTCGTGAGATCGAAGAACCCACGAGTCGGCTGCAGATCGAGACGCTGCGCAAGAACGTTGCAGAGTTTGGGGTGCGCGCTCACCCGCTGGGTGATAAAGAGCAGGGCATCGTGCACGTGGTGGGCCCGCAACTCGGGCTCACACTGCCGGGAGTCACTGTCGTGTGCGGCGATAGCCACACCTCAACGCACGGTGCCTTTGGTGCACTGGCCTTTGGAATCGGCACGAGTGAAGTCGAGCACGTGATGGCGACTCAAACGTTGCCGCTGAAGCCGTTTAAGACCATGGCAATTAATGTCGAAGGTGAATTGCGGCCGGGTGTGACCGCGAAAGACATTATTCTCGCGGTGATCGCGAAGATTGGCACCGGCGGTGGGCAAGGGTACGTGCTCGAATACCGCGGTAGCACGATCCGCAGCCTCTCGATGGACGGTCGCATGACTATGTGCAACATGTCAATTGAAGCTGGTGCGCGTGCTGGCATGGTGGCCCCTGACGAAACCACCTTCGAATATGTCAAGGGCCGTGACCACGCACCCACCGGTGCTGCGTGGGACGAGGCGGTCGCTTACTGGAAGACGCTGCCCACTGATGAGGGCGCAGTCTTTGACGCTGAGGTCTTTATCGACGCCAATGAACTCGAGCCGTTTGTGACTTGGGGCACCAACCCTGGTCAAGGTGTCGCGCTGAGTGAAAATGTGCCGAACCCCGCCGATATTTCAGACCCCAACGAACGCGCGGCAGCCGAGCGCGCGCTCGAGTACATGGACATTGAAGCCGGCACGCCGATGAAAGAGATCGCGGTCGATGCCGTGTTCATGGGCTCGTGCACCAATAGCCGACTCGATGATCTGCGCGAGTTCGCAAGCATCATTAAGGGCAAGAAAAAGGCCGACGGTGTTCGCCTGATGGTGGTACCAGGATCTGCACGAGTGCGTCTTGAGGCAGAGGCCGAAGGCATCGACAAGATTGTCGAAGAATTCGGTGGTGAGTGGCGATTTGCTGGTTGTTCGATGTGCTTGGGTATGAACCCTGATCAGCTGGCTCCTGGCGAGCGCTGCGCATCGACTTCGAACCGCAACTTTGAGGGCCGCCAAGGTAAGGGTGGTCGCACCCACTTGGTGTCACCGTTGGTCGCGGCAGCAACCGCAATTCGGGGGACACTCTCGAGTCCGTGGGATTTGCAGCATGACGAGGCTGATGGTGCAGGCAACCACGGTGAAGCAGCAGCAGCACAGACGGCAAAGGTGGCGTAATCATGGAAAAGTTCACGACGTTGACCAGCACAGTCTTGCCGCTGAAGCGTTCTAATGTTGACACCGATCAGATCATTCCCGCGCACTTCTTGAAGCGTGTGACCAAAACTGGGTTTGATGATGCGCTGTTCTACCGGTGGCGCCAAGACCCCGAGTTTGTACTCAACCAGCCAGAGTATGAGGGCGCCAAAGTTCTCGTTGCAGGTTCAGACTTCGGTATTGGTTCGTCGCGCGAGCACGCGGTATGGGCGCTGCTCGACTACGGTTTTCGGGTCGTTATCTCACCAAAGTTTGCTGACATCTTTCGTGGCAATGCAGGCAAGATGGGGCTGCTTGCGGCACAAGTTGAAGAAGCCGATGTTGAGCGCATCTGGCAGATAGTTGAAGCCGACCCCGCAGCACCGGTGACGGTGAACCTTGAAGCACGCACAGTGTCGGTAGCAGACTTTACCGCCAGTTTTCAGATCGATGATTACACCAGGTGGCGGCTCATTGAAGGGCATGACGACATTACGTTG
>JAAZHL010000350.1 GCA_012510755.1 Leucobacter sp. | reverse complement strand
GCACTGCAGGCAGGTGACCTGTTGCTGCTCGACAACCCACGTGCGATGCACGGTCGTTCGCTGTTCTCGCCCCGCTTCGACGGCAAAGATCGTTTCATTGCCCGCGGCTTCGTGGTGCGCGACCGCCGCAGGCTGTGGCCCTACATGCTTGACGACCGCCGCACGGTAGCTGCTCAGTACAGCTAATACCGGGCAGGTGCGGTTGCACTAGGCCAGATAAAGAGACGAGGATCGTGCCCCGCAGGTACGATCCTCGTCTCTCTTTTTCGTCGCCTACTTGGCTCGACGATAACGCTCGAAACGGTAGTGCAGCCCGCTCGCAGACACGAGTTCATTGCTGCGTTCGATCAGCTGCCACTCTGGCCTGATGTCAGGGGCGTAGGTGTCTGCATCAGCAACCTCGAGAGCGATGCGAGTGACCACTAGCTCGGTCGCAATCGGCATCGCGGCACGATAGAGCTGGCCGCCGCCAATGATACAAACGGTCGGTGCGGCCTGCTCTGCGCACCGGGCGAGGGCATCGCCAAGCGTTGACACACGAGCGGCGCCTGCAACCACATAGCTCGTCTCACCAGTCACGACCAGATTGTCGCGGCCTGGCAGCGGGCGAAAGCGTTCGGGCAGCGATTCCCAAGTGCGCCTGCCCATCACCACAGGCGACCCGAGTGTCTCTGCCTTGAAATGCGCCAAGTCTTCGGGCAGGTGCCACGGCATTTCGCCAGCGCGCCCGATCGCGCCTTGATTGGCTTCGGCCCAGACTAGTTTGATCTCAGTCACACCGCTACCGGGGCTTTAATGCCGGGGTGATGCTCGTAGCCCACCACCTGAAAATCATCGAATTCGTAGTCCAAAATGCTGTCGCGTCTGCGTATACGCAACTGTGGGTAGCGCAACGCCTCACGTGAGAGTTGCAGCTCAACCTGTTCAATATGGTTATCGTAAATGTGGCAATCGCCGCCAGTCCACACAAATTCACCGGGCTCAAGACCGGTTTGTTGCGCGACCATGAGGGTCAGCAGCGCATAGCTGGCGATGTTAAATGGCACCCCAAGAAACATGTCGGCTGATCGCTGGTAGAGCTGGCAACTCAGTTTGCCGTCGGCAACGTAGAACTGAAAAAATGCGTGACACGGCATGAGTGCCATCTCATCTAGCTCGGCAACGTTCCACGCAGACACGAGGTGCCGGCGTGAATCTGGGTTTGACCGAATCTGCTCGATGACCTGTTCGATCTGATCGATGTGGCCCCCGTCCGGGCTCGGCCATGAGCGCCATTGCACGCCGTAGACCGGTCCAAGGTCACCGGTCTCGTCAGCCCATTCATCCCAAATCGTCACGCCGTTGTCGCGCAAAAACTGAGTGTTGCTTTCGCCCCGCAAGAACCAGAGCAATTCGTAAGCGACAGATTTGAAGTGCACACGCTTCGTAGTGATGAGCGGAAAGGAGTCGGCAAGATCGAAGCGAATCTGCTTGCCGAACAGGCTGCGAGTGCCGGTATTCGTGCGGTCACTCTTGGGCGTGCCGTGCTCGAACACCTCTCGCAGCAAGTCTTCGTACGGGGTAGCGATAGCAGCGACGGTCATGGCAACAAGTCTAGTGTGGGCTGTCAGCGAGCCTGGTGTTCGGCGCGTTCGAGCGAGATTGCGGTGCGAATTGCGGCTCGCGCTCTGGTGCGGTCAACGCACGCGTCATACACAATGCCAAGACGCGCCCAGCTGCGCCAGCCCTCTGGGTCAGCTTCAGCGGCCTCACGGTAACGGTCAAACGCTGCGTCGGCCGTGGCTCGATCAGGTTTGCCAGTCGGCCCTGCCTCACCGAGGTCATCGGGCAGCAGGTCTTCTGCTTTGAGTTGGTCGACCAGCGCCGTCGACCGCAGGCCGAAGAGCAGTTCTCTGCCAAGCGCCCACGCGCCGATGAGCGGCAACACCAGCAGAGCAACCCCCATTGCCACAGCGATTGGCGTGCCGGTTGTCAACAGGGCCACTGCGCGCACGCCAGCGAACACGAAATAGAGCACCAGCAGCGCGCTCATGATCGCGACACCAATGAGTGCGCGGGTGCGAACGCTCACTGTGCGGCCTCGCCAGCTCGAGTGCCTGAGCCGATCTGCAGCACCTGTTCGAGGCCCACCACGAGCCCGTCGAGGGCGCCAATGGCTTCGAACGCCGCCCGCAGGCCCGCACGATAGGCGTCCTTGGAGTGGGTGTCGTGGGTGATCGTGAGCACTTCGCCGGCCCCACCAAACCGCACCTCTTGCTTAGCCACGACGCCCTGCAAGCGCAGGCTGTGCACCGGCACGCCCGCAATCAGTTCACCCCGCGCTGCTTGGTCAGCGAACGGTGCGTCAATCGGCGCACCGGCACGGGCCTCGGCGATCAGCTCGGCCGTGCGCACGGCGGTGCCGCTTGGCGAATCGATCTTATTCTCGTGATGCGCTTCAATGATCTCGATGCTGCTGAAGTAGGGGGCAGCGACGCGTGCCAGCATAGTGCCGATCACCGAGCCAAGCGAGAAGTTTGGCACCACCAATGCTGTTCCCTGCGCTGATGTGACTCGCTGACGCAGTAGCTCAAGCTCTGACTCGTCGTACCCGCTCGTGCCAATGATCACTTTTTGCCCGCGCACGAGCGCTCGGCTCACAATGCCGCGCGAGGCTTCGAGGTGGGTCACATCAACCACCACATCGGCTTCAGCTGCCGCTTCTATCGGTGAGTCTCTGCCTATCTTCGCGACCAGCTCGAGCTCGGGGTGCTGCTCTACGACCTCGCACACTAAGACCCCGAGACGCCCACTTGCCCCGGCTACGGCTACCTTCATCGTCACCCCTTAAGCGTACTGCGTGACAGATCACCGACTGCCACGATTGAGCGTGGCCCAGCCGACACCAGTTTGGCTGCCTCGCGAATCTGGTCGTGCGTCACCGCGTGAAAACGCTCGAGCGACATATCGAGCGTGTACAGCTCGCCACTGCCGATCTCTGCCCGAGCCAGCCGCCCCATTCGAGTGTCGCTGTCTTCGAGCGCCAGGGCCGCCGAGCCAGCGATCTGCCCAAGCGCGCGCTCGTACTCGTCTTCGGTGATTCCGTGCTCAGCGACGTCGGCCAACACCTCGTTTGCCAGCTGCACCACAGATTCGGCGTTCTCGGGCATGGTGCCCGCATACATGCCGAACACTCCCCCGTCGCTGTAGCTCGCCCCAAACGAGTAAGCCGTGTAGGCGAGCCCCCGTTTCTCGCGAATTTCTTGAAACAAGCGACTCGACATGCCGCTGCCCAGCACCGCGTTCATGATTCCGAATGCGAAGCGGCGGGGGTCAGTCGCGCGCAGGCCCTGCGTGCCCATCAACAAATTGATCTGTTCGCTTTCACGCGGCGTCAGGTGCATGCGCGGCGCCTCGTCTCCCACTGCGGCCGACATGTCGCCTGGTGCGCGTCGCTGCGGCGTTCGACTCTGCCCCGGGCTCCAACGCTCGCCCGCGGCAGCGAGTGCCTGCAGCACCTGCTCGACCAGACGGTCGTGGTCGACGGCACCCGCGGCCGTCACGACGAGCGTCGAGGGGTCATACTGGGCAAGATAGTGTGCCATCACATCATCGCGTCGTGCAGCCCGAATCGTCTCGGGGCTGCCGCCGATCGGTCGGCCAAGCGGGTGATCGCCAAGCACGGCTTCGAAGAAGCGTTCATTTGCGACGTCTGAAAGGTCGTCTGCGGCCATCGCAAGTTCTTCGAGGATCACGCCCCGTTCTGTCTCAAACTCTGCCGCATCGATGGTCGAATTAGTGACCATGTCTGCGAGCGTGTACACCGCGCCTTCAAGGTCAACGTCTCGCACCTTGGCGTAATAGCACGTGTACTCTTTCGCCGTCAGTGCGTTGTTTTCTGCACCGATTCGGTCAAAGCTGGTCGCAATTTCAAAGGCATCGCGTGTGGGCGTTCCCTTGAACAGCAGGTGTTCAAGAAAGTGAGTGCTGCCGAGGCTCCCCGGCGCATCGTCGCGTTCGCTCTGTTCGTCTCTCGAGCCGATGCCAATCCAAAAGCCGACGGTGGCGCTGCGTGCCCCTGGCATATGTTCGGTGAGTACGCGCAGCCCGCTCGGGTGCACAGTTCTGCGCATGATCGCGCCGCCAAGGTCAACCTCGAGTTCGGGCAGGTCAAGTGGTAATTGAATCGGTTCAGACACGCCCTCTACCCTATTGTGTTTCGTTCGCCGGGTTGCTGCGCGGTCGGCTGCTGTGTAACCAGGTTGCGGTGCAACCAGGTTTCAGAAATGCAAGAGGCCCGAGCGCAACATGCGCCCGGGCCTCTTGGGTGAGAGAAAGAAACCGTTATTCAGCGGCCGCTTCGTTTGCTGTCCCAGCCTCAGCCGGCGCAGAGTCTTCAGCACCTGCGGCTTCAGCAGCTTCTTCGAGCACAGGCTCAAGCGACAGCTTGCCGCGGTCATCAACCTTCGTGATCTTCACGAGCAGCTTCTGGCCGACTGACAACACGTCATCGACCGAATCGATGCGCTTGCCGCCAGCGAGCTTGCGCACCTCGCTGATGTGCAACAGCCCGTCCTTGCCAGGAAGCAGCGACACGAACGCACCGAAGGTGGCGTTCTTGACCACGGTGCCCAAGTACTGTTCACCGACCTCAGGGTTCTGTGGGTTAGCAATCGCGTTCACCTGTGCACGGGCAGCCTCAGCTGAGGGCCCGTCAACTGCACCAATGTAGACGGTGCCGTCGTCGTCGATCGAGATGTCAGCGCCGGTTTCGTCTTGAATACCGTTGATCGTCTTGCCCTTCGGGCCGATCAGTTCGCCGATCTTGTCGACAGGAATATTCACGG
>JAAZHL010000349.1 GCA_012510755.1 Leucobacter sp. | reverse complement strand
GACACCGGGCGCGAGGCCCTCGTCGAGATGCGACGGCTGCTTGGCGTGCTTGGTGAGGCGCGGGAACAAGACGAGACGGCGGGTGCACACACTGCTGCAGCTGAGGAGTTGCAGTTCGCTCCGAGAGCACCCCAGCCAGGCATGGCCCAGAAACAGCAACTCGTTGACGGGTTTCGCGGGGCTGGTCTTGACATCACTCTGTCAGAGACAGGCGTACCCCGCGGCGATGCGAGTCAGCAGCTCGCGGTGTTTCGAATTGTGCAAGAGGGGCTCACCAACGCGTTGCGCTACGCGGGGCATGGCGCGCAGGTGCAACTCTCGCTCACGCACACCCCAGCAGACACCCGCATCGAGATCATTGACAGCGGCAAATCTCAGGCGGCTCGCGTTGCGTCTCTGAACGCCGACAACGCACCGATTCCAGGCAGCGGCAAAGGGCTTGCAGGTGCAGCGGAACGGGCACGAATGTTCGGGGGAACATTCGAAGCTGGCGCACACGGCGCAGGCTGGCGTGTGACTGCGATCGTACCCACCGCTGACCACAGTCGCGCAGCCCGCGAGAGCAACAGCCAAGAGCCTCGGCAGAGCACCCACAAGCCCGCCGAGCAGAGCATAGGAGACACCAGATGACTGACGATGCGATCCGCGTGCTGCTTGTCGATGATCAAGACCTGATACGCACCGGCTTCTCGCTCATTCTCTCAACCGCTGCCGACGAAGGGCGGCCATTCAACATCGTCGGTGAAGCCGCAAACGGTGCAGACGCGATCACGACCATCGAACGGCTCTGCAACGAGCAGCAAGCCCCACATGTGGTGCTCATGGACGTGCGCATGCCGGGCATGGACGGCATCGAAGCCACCCGCATCATCGCTGAACGTTTCGCACACACCAAAGTACTCGTGCTGACCACCTTTGACCTTGACGAATACGCGCTTGCGGCGATCGAAGCGGGTGCCAGCGGTTTTCTGCTGAAAGACGCGAGAGCACCCGAGCTGATCGGTGCGGTGCGCGCGGTGGCAGACGGTGATTCGGCGATGGCGCCGAGCGTCACTCGCAGACTCATCTCACGACTGCGAGGCAGCGACAGCAACGCTGCTGCAGCGCCGGCGACCAGGCAGCCGCACGTGGAATTGAGTGCGCGACCTGCCGTAGACTCTGAGGCCCCGTCTGCGGCGCACACTGTTGTGCACACTGCGGCACTCGAGAGCCTGACAGAACGCGAACGCGAGGTCTTCGACCTCATCGCTGAGGGAATGTCGAACGCAGAGATCGGTGAACGACTCTTTCTATCTGAATCGACCGTGAAAACACACGTGGGTCGAGTCTTAACGAAACTGCAGCTGCGCGATCGCGTACACGCAGTCATTTTTGCCTACGAAAATGGTGCCCGCTGACCGCTATCAGGTCACGAGACGCTAACATCTCGGCTGCAAACTCGATTTGCGCAGGCGGTTTAGGCGCAATGCTCGCTATTCTCTTGATCAGCGTCGCAAAGATGCGGCCATTCAACGAAGAAAGGTGTCATCCATGAAGATGATCTCCAAGCGGGCGACAAGCGCCCTCGCACTTGCTGCGGGTGCTGCGCTCGTACTTTCGAGCTGCTCATCAAGCGGCACTGACGATAGCTCTGGTGGCGAGACAGGCGGCAGCACCGACGCCCTCAAGATCGCCACATTGCTTCCGCACACCGGCTCACTCGGCTTTCTCATGCCGCCAGTGCAGGCTGGCATTGCGCAGGCGATCGAAGACATTAACGGCGCCGGAGGCGTGCTCGGTCAACCGGTCGAAATCGTGAAGGACGCCAACGAGGGCGATGGTAGCGATATCACCGTCGTCGAAAAGGGTGCAGACGAGGTCATCGCGAGCGGTGCATCGTTCGTGCTCGGCGCCATGAGCTCATCTCGCACCATGCACGTGGTCGACAAGATCACTGATGAAGGCGTGCTCATGGGGTCTCCCTCGAACACTGCTACCCAGCTCAGTGGTGTGAGCCCGAACTACTTCCGCACCGCTCCGCCGGACTCAGTGCAGGGCAGCGCACTCGCCAACCAGATTCTCGCTGACGGTAAGAGCAGCATCGCCTACCTCACCTTCAACGATGACTACGGCACAGGCCTGCGCGACACGATTCAATCGGTCACTGAAGCTGGCGGCGCCACCACCGTCTACGGTGGCATGGGTGACG
>JAAZHL010000348.1 GCA_012510755.1 Leucobacter sp. | reverse complement strand
GATCTACACCGACGTTGACGGCGTGTTCACGACCGCCCCACGCGTCGTGCCGCTTGCCCGTAAAATCGATGCAATCACCGCAGAAGAGATGCTTGAACTTGCGGCTTCAGGCGCTAAAGTGCTGCACCTGCGCGCTGTCGAATATGCACGCCGACACGGGGTCGTGCTGCACGTGCGCTCATCGTTCACTGGCAACGAAGGCACCATCGTTTACGACCCGATTCAGGGCCACCCGAAGGGAGAAATGGTGGAAGAGCCGATCATCACCGGAATCGCGTTCGAGAAGAGCGAGGCGAAGGTCACCGTGGGTGGCGTACCCGACGTGCCCGGTACCGCCGCGCAGATCTTCGAACTCGTTGCGAAGACGAATGCCAACATCGACATGATTGTGCAAAACGTCTCAGCCGAGAACGTTACCGACATTTCGTTTACTGTGCCCATGGCCAGCGGCCCCGCAGTCATGGCCGCGCTCGAAGCCGCCGCCGACGAGATCGGGTACACGCGACTGCAATATGACGACCAGATCGCAAAGATCGCGGTCGTTGGCGCCGGTATGCGCGACGCGACCGGCGTGTCAGCGCAGCTGTTCCGCGCGCTCTTTGACGCGGGAATCAACATTGAGATGATCTCAACCAGTGAAATTCGAGTGTCGGTCGTGACACACGTCGATGCAATGGAAAACGCCGTGAAGGCCCTGCACACCGCCTTTGGCCTCGACGCCAATGACGAAGCAACGGTCTACGCCGGCACCGGGCGTTAACCAGCCCCACAAGTCTGAAGGAGCCACCATGAGTGAGCAGCAAGGGTTGAATGTCGCAGTAGTTGGTGCGACTGGTCAGGTCGGCAAGGTGATGCGTCGCCTGCTCGACGAACGTAATTTTCCGATCGCGACACTTCGCCTGTTTTCGAGCGCGCGCTCGGCAGGCAGCACGATCGAGTTTCGCGACCAGACCATCACCGTCGAAGACGTCGACACCGCAGACCCGAGCGGCATCGACATCGCGCTGTTCTCTGCGGGCGGCGCCGCTTCGAAGAAGTACGCGCCCAGATTCGCTGAGGCTGGCGCGATTGTCATTGACAACTCGAGCGCATGGCGCATGGATGACACGGTGCCGCTGGTAGTGAGCGAGGTCAATCCTCACGCGATGGACCAGATCATCGAAGCGCGCAAGGGCATCATCGCAAACCCGAACTGCACCACCATGGCAGCGATGCCAGTGCTCAAGGCGCTTGACGGTGAGGCAGGTCTCGAACGGCTGGTCATCACGACGTTTCAGGCAGTGTCGGGCTCTGGGCTGGCTGGTGCGCGTGAACTTGCGACACAGGTCACCGCTGCGGTCGGTCAGGGCAACATTGAAGAGCTCGTGCACGACGGTTCCGCGGTCACGATGCCCGAGCCCGAAGTCTATGTGAAGCCCATCGCGTTCGACGTGATTCCACTTGCGGGGTCGATCGTTGACGACGGACAAGGTGAGACCGACGAAGAGAAGAAGCTGCGCAACGAGAGCCGCAAGATTCTTGAGCTGCCTGAACTGCGCGTTGCAGGTACCTGTGTGCGTGTGCCTGTGTTCACTGGCCACTCGCTGTCCATCAACGCAGAGTTCGGTCGCGACATCTCGGCTGAGCGTGCCCGAGAGGTGCTCGCTGCGGCTCCGGGCGTCGTGCTGAGCGATGTGCCGACGCCGCTTGAGGCTGCTGGTCAAGATCCGTCGTTTGTGGGTCGAATTCGCGAGGATCAAAGTGCCCCCGCGGGGCGCGGCCTGTCGCTGTTCGTGTCGAACGATAACCTGCGCAAGGGTGCGGCGCTGAACACCGTGCAGCTCGCTGAGGTTGTCGCTTCGCGTTTGCAAGGTGCTTGATTCGGCGAAGGATTGATGTTGCGAGGGCTTGATGCTGCGGGCCGGTAGCGCATCGCAGAATCACGCTCCAACAGAACTGAATCTCACCCCCGCAGTACAACGGATGCGGCAGGCTGCTACCGGGCTGCCTCGAGCGTGATGAGGCTGGCCTCTGGCCGGCACGCGAAACGAATGGGCGCGTAGATCGACGCGCCGAGGCCGGCGCTCACGTTCAAGAATGCCGCCTGCTCTGAGTTGTACCAGACGCTCACGCCACGCGCCTGCTGCACGGGCAGATCGCTATTCGACGTGAGTGCGCCGATTCCTGGCACGCGCACCTGACCGCCGTGGGTGTGGCCGGCAAAGATGACCTCACTGCCGCGGTCGAGCAGCTGACCAAGCGAGCGCTGGTAAGGAGCGTGCACGACGCCGATCTTCAGCTGGGCAGACTCGTCTTGCAACGTTGGCAAAGCGCTGAGAGACGCATCGAGTGCATCAGTGCCGTCATATCCAATATGAGGGTCGTTTAGTCCGAGCAACTCTACTGAGTTGCCCCGCAAGGTGATCCGCGCCGCACTATTGTTGAGATTGATAAAGCCGCGCGCTTCAAATGCAGCAGTGAGTGCCGCGTTATCGATGTCCGGTTGCCTCGCCGAGTGTGAGCTAGGTGCTCGCAGATAGTTGAGCGGGTTCTTAACTACAGGGCTGAAGTAGTCGTTTGACCCGTGTACGAACGCGGTGGCGATGCCGGCGTCGGCAAATGGCTGCAGCGCGTGCAGCAGCGATCCACGTGCAAATCGATGCCCGAGCTGATCGCCCGTGAGAGTCACCAAGTCTGGGCGCAGCTCAGCGAGCCCCCGAACCCAAGCGATCTTCGCATGCTGCCACGGTGCCAAATGCAGGTCGCTTACGTGCAGCACCCGCAGTGGTGTGCGGCCCGAAGCAAGCACCGGCAGTGTGTGCCGACGCACGGTGAAGAGTCGAGGCTCTATGAGCGTCGACCAGGCGGCTGCGCCGAGGGCCCCTACGAGCAGCCCTCGGCCCAATACGTTTACGGGCCGCAATTGAGTGAGAGCGTTACTTGGTGGGCAGGGTTTGCTTCACTGCCGGTAGCCGGGTTCGACGACACAACATCCATCGTGTTCTTGTCGGGGCTCGGAGGTGGCGGTGGGTTGGGTGACCCAGGCGGGTTCGTCGTCGGCCCGCATGTGAATGAGACGTTCGAGAAGCCTGCTCCAAGCAACCTTGACTCAGCTCCGGCGCCTGTGTCGCCGACGAGTCCGTCGGGAATCACGCGAAGGTTGCCGAGGCTGATGTAGAGCGTGATGCCCGCGCCGCGGCCCGCTTCGCCAGCCGGGTTCGAGCTTGCGACGAGGCCAGCAGTGACCGAGGAGTCGACGTCGCCGCCGTTGATCACCGAGAAGCCGGCAGCTGTGAGCAGCTGCTCTGCTTCAGCGTAGGGT
>JAAZHL010000347.1 GCA_012510755.1 Leucobacter sp. | reverse complement strand
GAGCAGGGTCACGTGTATGAGGCCGACGACGCGAGTTGGGTGCGCACCACGGCGTTCGGCGACGATAAAGACCGCGTATTTACTCGCGGCAACGGC
Source organism: Leucobacter sp. (assembly GCA_012510755.1). Lineage (GTDB taxonomy): Bacteria > Actinomycetota > Actinomycetes > Actinomycetales > Microbacteriaceae > Leucobacter. The sequence goes on along the minus strand of JAAZHL010000347.1, from coordinate 9,391 downwards.
ATCTACACGTACTTCGCGGCAGATGCTGCCTACTATCTTTCAAAAAAGGATCGCGGGTTCGGCGAGAAGATCTATCTCTTGGGCGCTGACCACCATGGGTATATCGGTCGTCTCACTGCGATCGCTGGTGCCGCCGGCGACAACATCGACACCGATATTACGGTGTTGATTGGACAGCTGGTGAATCTGGACGGGGCCCGTCTCTCGAAGCGTGCAGGCAACATCATTGAACTCGATGATCTGCTCGAGTGGCTCGGCAGCGATGCCCTGCGGTATTGGCTTGCCCGTTACCCGGCTGATTCTCCTCTTGCTCTTCACGGCGAGAAACTGCGCAGCCGCACGAACGATAACCCGGTGTTCTATGTGCAGTACGCACACGCTCGCACCTGCGCGGTCGACCGCAACGCTGCAGCTGCGGGAGTGGAGCGCAGCAGCTTCGAACCGAGCTTGCTGACGCACGAGACTGAGGCCGAACTGCTCGGTAAGCTGCAGCAATACCCGAGTGTGGTGTCTGGTGCAGCAGAGTTGCGTGAGCCGCATCGCATTGCACGGTATCTCGAAGAGCTCGCGGCAGACTACCACCGTTGGTATGACAACTGCCGCGTGATTCCGCAGGGTGACGAGCCGGTCGGTGACTTGCATCGCACGAGGCTGTGGCTCAACGATGCGGCAGGCCAGGTGATTCGCAATGGCCTCGACTTGCTTGGTGTTTCTGCGCCAGAACGGCTATGAACAACGTCGAGACGACCAAGCTGACTGACGTGCTCGGTGCGCCGAGTGAGTTCGAAGCGCAACCACGCAGGCGCGCTTGGGTGCGCCGTGTGATTTGGGCAATTGTGGTGCTCGCCCTGCTCGTCGGGTGCGCTGAGCTCGCGTTGCGTGTGATTATTCCCAACATTGTCGCCTCACAAATTCGTGACCAATTTGGCCTACCTGCTTCACATCCCGTAGACGTTGAACTTCTCGGCTCTGCATTGCTTCCCGCGCTGTCAGGTCGTGTGGGGCCGATTGAGGTTGAGGTGCCTGATGCGCTCGTGTTCGACGGCATTGAGACAACGCTGAGGGCGAGTGCTGACTCGGTGCCATTCAACACGGCTAACGGGGATATTCTCGGTGCTGAAGCTTCGGTCACGGTGCCATCGAGCAGCATGGGCGCTGTGGTGAGCCTGGTGACGAACGGTATGGCAGATTCTGGCGAGATTCTGGGCGGCGAATTGATTGTGGGCCGCTCGATTGAACTCTTCGGGGTTGAGGCGACGGTCACCGCAAGCATCAAAGCTTCGGTGAGTGGCGGCGACCTGTTGATTGAACCCACTGGGGTGAATGCCGCAGGTTTCAACCTGAGCGCCGAAGAGCTACGTCCGTTGCTCGGTGAAGCTGCGGCAGCGGTGCTTGACGTGCACACGGTCTGCGTTCGCGATCGATTGCCAAAGGGCCTCACCCTGACCGATCTGACATTCGTCCCCTCGCTGCGCGGCGGTGAAGTGGCAACAGCCACCGCGCGTCTCGCCCCAGACATTCTTTCGAACCCTGACAAGCTGCAGCCGGGCACTTGCGCCGACGATCAGTAGCGAAACCTGCAGGGCGCGGTTACGCCTACAATTGATCGAGTGACTGATCTCAACGCCATTGACCAACGAGTCTTTCCGCCAACTGCACGGCGCGGCCGTGAATGTGGCCGTGTCAAGGTCGGCGGGTTGGCTGTGACCGACCTCGTTGCACAGTTTGGAAGTCCGCTGTATGTGGTCGATGAAGATGCTGCGCGCGACCGTGCACGGCTGACCCGGGAGGCGCTGCAGCGCGAGTTCGAACGGGTAGGTACCGAGGCGACGGTCTACTACGCAGGCAAGGCGTTCTTGTGTGTTGAGGTTGCTAAGTGGATGCTCGACGAGGGCCTCAACATTGACGTGTCGACCGGCGGTGAATTTGCTGTTGCGCTCGCAGCAGGTGCAGACCCGGGTCGATTGGGGTTTCACGGAAACAATAAGAGCGAGCAAGAGATCGCTCGTGCGGTGGCTGCTGGTGTGGGTTCAATCGTGATCGACAGCGAGCAAGAGATCGCTCGTGTTGCGGCGGCTGCGCGTGCGGCGGGTGTACGGCAGCGGGTGCGGCTTCGCATCAATAGTGGTGTGCACGCCGGTGCACACGATTTTCTGTCGACCGCGCACGAAGACCAAAAGTTTGGGCTGCCGATGTCACGCGCGGTAGACGTCGCGCAGCAGATTGCGGCTCACGACAGCCTCGAATTTTTGGGGTTGCACTGCCACATCGGGTCGCAGATCTTTGCATCGGCGGCATTTCGTGAATCGGCGAAGCGACTTTTGAGCGTCTATGCAGAACTGGGCGAGAAGCTCGGCGCTCCAGTGCCTGAACTGAACCTTGGCGGTGGCTTTGGTATTGCGTATACGCCTGAACAGGCTGATGACGTGCCTGACATCGCGGTGCTCGCTGCTGAGCTTGCAGATATTGTCGCCCAGGGGTGCGCTGAGGCAGCTATTCCGCTGCCGAAGGTGGCTTTTGAACCTGGTCGCAGCATCATCGGTCAGGCTGGCGTGACGTTGTACACGGTGGGCACGACAAAGTCCGTGCAGTTGGCAGGTACTGGTGATGCGGCAGACCAGGGCAAGTACAACGGTTTTGCAGAGAGACTTTATGTGAGCGTCGACGGTGGCATGAGTGCCAACCTGCGACCCGCACTGTACGGTGCTGATTACCATGCTGTGCTTGCTAACCGTGCGAGCGAAGCGCCAGCCCAATTGGTGCGTGTGGTGGGGAAGCACTGTGAATCAGGCGACATCGTTGTGCACCAGGAGTTGCTGCCGGCAGACGTTGGTGAATCCGATATTCTCGCGGTAGCAGCCACAGGTGCCTATTGCTGGTCAATGTCGAGCAACTATAACTATGTGCCCCGGCCGCCTGTGGTGGCGGTGCGCGAGGGTGAGGCTCGCATGATCGTGCGTGGCCAAACAGAAGAAGAACTGATTGCGCAGTCTGTCATCTGACGGGCTACGAGGTGAATGGAGAAGACCAGGTGAATGCATATCGCGATCTTCGCGTCGCCCTGCTGGGCGGTGGCTCAGTAGGCGCACAGGTGGCGAGGTTGCTGCTTGAACAGGGTGACGAACTCGCCGCCCGTGTCGGGGCGAGGCTGCAGCTGATTGGCATTGCAGTGCGCGATGTTGAGGCCCCGCGTGACGTCGACTTGCCGCGCGAACTCTTGACCACTGACGCCGAGCAACTGGTCGTTGGCGCCGATATTGTCATCGAGCTGATGGGCGGCATCGAGCCCGCCAGGTCTCTGATTTTGCAGTCGATTGAGAGTGGCGCCGACGTGGTGACCGCGAACAAGGCGCTGATCGCAGCCCATGGCCCTGAGCTTGCCGAGGCGGCCGAACAAGTGGGTGCGCAGCTCAATTATGAGGCGGCAGTGGCGGGCGCCATTCCGATCATTCGCCCCCTGCGCGAAAGCCTTGCCGGCGACCACATCACACGGGTCATGGGCATCGTGAACGGCTCGACCAACTACATTCTTGACCGCATGGATCGCTTCGGTGATTCAGCCGAAGAAGCCATGCGGGTGGCGAGCGAACTCGGATACCTTGAGGCAGACCCAACCCTTGACGTTGAAGGGTATGACGCAGCTCAGAAGGCAACGATTCTCGCGAGTATTGCCTTTCACACTGAGGTGCCTGTTGACGCGGTCTATCGTGAGGGAATCACCCAGATCACCCTGCAGCAGATTGAGGCGGCAGCCCGCGCGGGTTATGTCATCAAGCTGCTTGCGATTGCTGAGCGACTGACGACAAACGAAGGAGTCGAGGGTGTTTCTGCTCGGGTGTACCCAGCGTTGATCAGTCGCGATCACCCCCTCGCTGCGGTGCACGGCGGCAAGAACGCAGTGTTTGTTGAAGCAGAGGCCGCGGGCGAGCTCATGTTTTATGGCGCGGGCGCCGGTGGGGTTGAAACCGCCTCTGCGGTGCTGGGCGATGTCGTGTCGGCGGCCCGTCGCCATGTGGTCGGCGGCCCGGGTATTCCTGGGAGCTCACACGCAGCACTCCCGGTGCTCGCTGTCGAAGATGTGTTGACCAGATACCAGATCATGCTGCGTGTCCGTGACCAAACGGGCGTGCTCGCAACGATCGCCGGTCTGCTTTCGCAGCATGGGGTGTCGATCGCAAGCATGGAACAGACCGCACCGCAGGTTGACGCTGAGGGCAGCGAAGCCGAGGGGATTGTCACCCTCGTCTTCGGCACGCATATCGCGCGTGAGGGTGACCTTGCCACTACGGTCGCCGCGCTACGTGAAAACGATGCCGTCACCGAGGTGACGAGCGTCTTGCGCCTCGAAGGAAACTGATGCCAACGCTTAAGATTCGTGTCCCAGCTACGAGCGCAAACCTCGGACCGGGCTTTGACACTTTCGGCATTGCGCTCGCCTATGCTGACGAACTCACGGTTGCTACTACTGGGAGTTCGGGTGTGCGCGTGCACGTACACGGAGTCGGTGAGGGCGAGGTGCCGACAGACGAGAGTAATCTCGTGGTGCAGGCGGCCGCACACGTGCTGCGTCACTATGGGCGCGACTTGCCGGGACTCGAAATCGAGGCCCACAATCGTATTCCGCACGGTCGTGGTCTTGGCTCATCTGGGGCTGCCATCGTCGCTGGCGTCAGCATCGCGGCCGGCTTGCTCGCTCGTGACGAACGCCCGATTGTGCTGAGTGATGAGGCTCTGTTGCGGTTTGCGACTGAGCTTGAGGGGCATCCAGATAACGTGGCGCCGGCGCTGTTCGGTGGGTTGACGATCGCGTGGCTTGACGATAGTCAGGCACCTCGTTCGAAGCGTTTGTCGGTGCATCGCGGTGTCAGCCCGCTCGTGCTTGTGCCAGATTTCACTATGTCGACTGAGTTGGCTCGCAGCCTGCAACCCTCGCAGGTGCCTCACGAAGATGCGGTGTTCAACGTGTCGCGGTCTGCGTTGCTCGTGACGGCGCTCACGCAAAGCCCAGAACTGTTGTTTGAGGCGACCGAAGACCGGTTGCATCAGAGTTACCGTGGCGACGCAATGCCTGCGACGCGTGACTTGATTCGCGCGCTGCGTGACGCGGGTCATGCGGCGGTGGTGTCGGGTGCTGGGCCGTCGATTTTGGTGCTGTCTGGCGATCCTGGTTCGAGGATCGAAGCAGCCGAACTCGCCGCACGCCATTCGAGTGGTTGGACGCCGCTGTTGCTCGCCGTTGACATTAAGGGTGCTACAGTAGAAGAGGCCTCCGCGTAGCAGCTTTCTTTTGCACGCGATGAGGTTGTTCCCTCACCACTTGCGGTGATTGTAATTTTTGTCGCGCTTTTCTGGTATCGCTTTCGTGATCTGGCGCTGACTTTGTCGAAAGGACACCCGTGCAAGAAAACTCTGAAGAGATTGTCAACGTAGCGGCAGCTGAGTCGGCTGCTGAGTCGGCTGCCGAGACGGCTGTTGAAACCGCAGCGCCAGTGAGACGACGGGCTTCGCGTCGGGTCACCGCCGCCGCTGGTGAGACTGTCGCTACTGCCGTCGTCGCTGAGGGTGCTGCGTCTGAACCGGCGGCTGCCACTCCCGAACCCACTGCGGCTGACGCTGCGCCCGAGACCGCAGAACCAAAGAAGCGTGTGTCGCGTGCGCGTAAGAAGGTTGTTCCCGCAGAAGATGAAGCAAACCAGGGCGAGGCCGCTTCTGCTGCGGGCGAGGCTGCCTCTGCTGGGGGCGGGGACGCCTCTGCCGAGGAAGCTCCGGCCGCACCCCGCCGCGCCTCGACCCGGCGTACCTCTGCTACCTCGGCGGCAGCCAAAACTCCTGCGCCTGAAGTAAGCGAGCCCACTGCGAGCGAGGCGCCTTCGGTCGGGTCTGACGAAGCTCAGACCGAGGCGGCTCCAAAGGCTGCAAGCCGTCGCCGTCGGGGCACGGCACAGACTGCAGCAAAGGCCGCCGAAGAGTCGCCCGCACCGACTGCTGAGCAAGCGGCAGGTGCGGCCCAAGATTCGGGGTCGGCAGCTGAGACGGATGCCGCTTCTGCTGCGTCTGCCGGTGCGACTGAGAGCGGGGCACCCTCGGCGCCGGCTAAGCGCACGAGTCGCAGCCGTTCCCGCAAGGCGCAGGTAGAGGCAACTGCTGAGAGTGCGACAGCTGGTGACTCGACCACTGGTGCGACCGATGCGGCAGCCGACGCAGAAGCTGAGAGCCACAGCGAGAAGACTGAGGGCGCAGCTTCTGGTCGTGGCAACGGCAACAGCCACGGCAATGGCCAAGGTGATTCGCAGAGCCGCTCAAGCCGCACTCGTCAGCGTGAGCGCAAGCGCCGTGGCGGCCCAGATGACGAGCCTGAGATCTCAGATGACGACGTGTTGCTGCCAATCGCGGGCATTCTTGATGTGCTCGATAACTACGCATTCGTGCGCACCAGCGGCTATTTGCCTGGCACCGGAGACGTGTACGTTTCACTTGGTCAGGTCAAGAAATATGGTTTGCGCAAGGGTGACTCAGTCGTTGGGGTGATCCGCCAGCCACGCGAAGGCGAGGGCGGCGGGCGTCAAAAGTACAACGCGATCGTGAAGGTTGATTCGATCAACTCAAAGCCGGTTGAAGAGAACCAGAACCGCACTGACTTTGCCGATCTCACTCCGATCTACCCGGCAGACCGCATTCGCCTCGAAGCCGATGCTGACCAACTTGCGTTGCGAATGGTTGACCTGTTCGCCCCTGTCGGTAAGGGACAGCGTGGCTTGATCGTCGGGCCTCACGAATCAGGCAAGAGCACGGCGCTGCAGCAGATTGCACGTGCGGTTGCCGTAAACCAGCCAGATGCGCATCTGATGCTTGTGTTGGTTGATGAGCGACCCGAAGAAGTGACGGCGCTGCAGCGAAGCATCAACGGCGAGGTCATCGCTTCGACGTTTGACCGCCCCGCAGAAGACCACACCACTATTGTTGAGCTGGCGATTGAGCGAGCCAAACGACTGGTCGAACTCGGGCATGACGTTGTCGTGCTCATCGACTCGCTGACGAGCCTGGCGCGCGCCTATAACTTGGCAGCACCTGCGGCACAGCGGGTGGCAGCTGGCAACCTTGATGCGGCGGCTGTGCTGCCGGTGAAACGTGTGCTGAGCGCCGCGCGCAACATTGAAAATGGTGGCTCGCTGACGGTCATTGCAACGATCTCGGCTCAGCCTGCATCTCGGTTCGATGAGGCATTGCTTGGTGAACTCGAGGGTGTGGCTAATATGCAACTCCGCATGAGCGGTGCGGCGGCCGACCGGCGTGTATACCCGGCGGTGGACTTGACCGCATCGTCGACCCGCAACGAGCAGCTGCTCTCGAGTGAGGCTGAGGTCAACGTGCTGAATCGGGTGCGCCGCGGTCTGCAGGACAACGGCTCGGTAGAAGCTCTCGAGCGAGTGTTGCAAGACCTTGGCCGCACCTCATCGAACGTCGAGTTTCTGGCGGTGACTCAGCGCCAGCAGGCGTGAGATCGACCCTCGAAGGATTGACGTAATGTTTGAACAGGTTGAAGGGCTGCTTGTCGAGCATGCCCAACTGCAAGACGAACTCTCTGATCCCGCTTTGCACGCAGATGCTTCTCGTGCAAAGCGGGTGAACAGACGCTACGCCGAGCTCAGCAAGATCAAGGCAGCTTACGAAGGCTGGCAGCAGGCCGGTGATGACCTCGAGGCTGCGCGTGAGCTCGCAAAAGAAGACGACGCGTTTGCCGAAGAGATTCCCGCGCTCGAAGAACTGCTCGCCGAATCACACGAGCGCGTGCGACGGTTGTTGATTCCGCGTGACCCCGATGATGCTCGAGACGTGATTCTCGAGATCAAGGGTGGCGAGGGCGGCGCGGAGTCGGCCCTGTTCGGTGCCGACCTCTTGCGCATGTATATGCATTACGCAGAGAGCAAGGGCTGGAAGACCGAGATTCTCGATAAAGACGAGAGCGACCTCGGTGGCTACAAGAACGTGCAACTCGCGATTAAGTCGAATGCGAGCGACCCCTCACAGGGTGTGTGGGCCCATCTCAAATACGAGGGCGGGGTGCACCGTGTGCAGCGCGTACCTGTCACGGAATCGCAGGGGCGCATTCATACCTCGACGACTGTTGTGCTTGTCTACCCTGAGGCCGATGAACCTGAAGAGGTCGATATTGCTCAGGCTGACCTGAAGATCGACGTCTATCGGTCGTCTGGCCCGGGCGGTCAATCGGTGAACACTACCGACTCTGCTGTGCGCATCACCCACCTGCCGACCGGTATTGTCGTCGCGATGCAAAACGAGAAGTCGCAATTGCAGAACCGTGAAGCCGGTATGCGCGTGCTGCGTGCAAGGCTGCTTGCGCGGCAGCAAGAAGAAGCTGCCGCCGAGGCTTCGGCACACCGTTCGAGTCAGATTCGCACCATGGACAGGTCAGAGCGTATTCGTACGTACAACTTTCCTGAGAACCGCATCGCTGATCATCGAACTGGCTATAAGGCGTACAACCTCGATCAGGTGATGAATGGTGCGCTTGACGCGGTCGTGGAGTCTTGCATCAAGATGGACGAAGAAGACCGGCTCAAAGCGCTGGGCCAGTGACACTCGGGTGATTCGGGTGCTGCGACCTGCGGTGACCGGATTCGATCTGCCGCGGGTGGCCTGAGTGTGTGGCGGTCTTACAAGTAGTAGAAGCCGTTGCTTACGACAACGCCTCCTAGCAGGGTAACTGCGCCGAGGCAGCCAGCAACGAGGGCGCCGATCGCTGTCCATCGTGCGCGGCGGGCCGTGGCCTGCAACACGCCCGCGACGGCAAAACCGATCGCAGCGAGCAAGATGATGGTTTGAATCGTCGGCAGGCCATACATCACAAATTCATAGTTACCCGAACGCATGGCGGCCCGTGCGAACACCGTCGAGAAGATGACGAAAATCGCATGGACCCCCATCAGCGAGAGCGCGACGACACCGAGTACGTTGGTCTTCTCGCCAGTCGCCTGCGGCCAAACCTGCGGGGCTGCATATTGTGGCTGCGCGCCAGCGTGCACGTAGTAGTGCCCACCTTGCTGTGGGGCAGTATGCTGAGGCGCTGCGTACTGTGGGGCTGCGTACTGCGGGGCAACGTACTGCGGGACTGCATACTGTGGCGCAGCAGCTGGCTCGGGCTGCGGTCCGTTAGCTGGTGGCGTCACTGGGGTGCTCATGCACACAGCCTACTAGGGGCGTGTGCATGAGCCAGGGCACAAAGTGACTGCTTAGATCTTTGACGACGCATCTTTCAAGACGCTGCGCAGAATACCGCCAATTTCAGCGAACTCCGCCGGGCCAATAGTGAGTGGCGGGGAGAGCTGAATGACAGGGTCGCCACGGTCGTCTGCGCGGCAGTAGAGCCCTG
>JAAZHL010000346.1 GCA_012510755.1 Leucobacter sp. | reverse complement strand
CCTACCCGATCATCAACGCGACTGTTGAGGGCGACTCGATTCGGTACCCCGAAACTGAGAACCTCAGCATCGCCGTCGATACCGAGCGTGGCCTGCTGACCCCGGTCGTGCGCGATGCGGCAGATAAGACGCTGGCCCAGCTGGCGCTCGACATCGCCGACCTCGCTGCCCGCACCCGCGACAACAAGCTGACCCCAGACGAGCTTGCTGGGGGAACCTTCACCCTCACCAACACCGGGTCACGTGGCGCGCTCTTCGACACCCCAGTGGTGTTCTTACCGCAGGTCGCGATTCTCGGCACTGGCACAGTGGTGAAGCGGCCCGCAGTCATCAGCGGCCCCGAGGGCGACACGCTCGCGATTCGGTCGATGGTCTATCTCGCCCTCTCGTACGATCACCGTATCGTCGACGGCGCAGACGCAGCCCGCTTCTTGACGCAGATGAAGAACCGTCTCGAAGAGGGCAACTTCGAGGCGAACCTCGGCATCTAACCCGCAAGATCACACCGCTCATTTTGGTCGGTAGGCGCACACACCGTGATGCGCCTACCGACCAAATGCGTTAATACCTCAATCGGCTGCAGTCTCGGCCAACTGCCTGCCTGAATTTCTTCAACAGCCTCATCGAACGCATCAATCACAAGTGCCGCACTCTCTGCGCCACCCCAGTCCGTCAGCAGACGCTCAACAGTGCCACGAGTCATTCCAAAGAGATGACAGCCAGGCTCATGCCCGCTGCGCAAGTGCCGCCACGCGCGAAACCTGCCTCGAAGGTTCGCCACACCACGGCGCGGTGCGATCCTCGAGACCCGACAACCGACACGACGCACCTCACTCGGCAACAATTCACCCGCGCACCACCCAGCCTGCGCCAGGTGCGCACCAACCGCGCACAGCTCGAGACACACAGCCGCCAGCTCGGCTGCTCGCAACCTGCCGCCAGAGGCCCGATTCGCAACTTTCATCACCACATTGTGGCCCAGCGGCACGGTCGCAACCGCGCTATACACAGAAGAACCTCAAATTCCTTGGCAGGGCCCGGCTGTGAGCGACATATCGACAGAATCGACGCGGTAGGCTAGAAGTTATGGCCAAAGAGACGAAGCAAAAAACGCCCAAACCGCCCGGGCGCATCAAGCAGATGGTGCAGATCTACCACAACACGAAACGGTACGATCGCAACCTCACTCCCCTGCTCGTATTGTGCGTTCTCGGGCCGATTGTGCTCTCAGTGGTGGCTGCCTACATCTTCAACAGAGACAGCATCTTCGGTTGGATAGTCTGGCCGATCACCGGCATACTCGTCGGTGTTCTGATAGCGATGATCGTGCTCGGCAGACGTGCCGAAAGTGTTGCCTATGCTCAACACGAAGGTCAACCCGGTGCAGTTGGCGCGGTGATAAACGGAGCGCTGCGTCCAAGCTGACGCGGCAGCGAAGTGGCGATCGCCATGACAAAACAGCAAGATGCGATCTACCGAGTAGTCGGCCGCGGCGGTGTCGTGCTGATCTGCGAAGGCCGCCCATCACGCACCAAGCCCTTGGTCGCACGTGAGATGACACGCATGAGAACCGCACTGCGCGGAGTGCAAATCACGACGGTGCAAGTGGGTGCAGACGAAGGCAGCGTTCCGCTGAACAAGCTGTCACGCTCACTGCTCAAACTCAAGCCTGTGCTGAACAGGCGCGAGATTGGCGACGTGTACAACCGGCTGATCTCGCTCAGGTCTGACCCCGTGGGTATTCCCAAAGGCATCGACCCATTCAAAGTGCGCGCCCAGCGAGGCCGCTAGTTCATGGCCGAAAAATTCGGTGATCTCGCCCCAAGTGACTACCCAGGTGAGCGGCTCGGCCTGCCAGAAGAAGGCAGCGGCTCGGTCGGTCGAATCGGGCGTCGGTTCATCGCGATCGCCATCGACTGGGCGCTCGCGAGCCTGCCCGCATACCTGCTGGTCGGTGGGTCACACCCTGAACTGTGGAACCTGCTG
>JAAZHL010000345.1 GCA_012510755.1 Leucobacter sp. | reverse complement strand
CTATTGCCGGAACCCGACACCCCGGTGAAGCCAGTCAGGCGCCGCTTCGGATTTTCGATGCTCACATCTTTGAGGTTGTTTTCGCGGGCCCCATGCACTCGAATTAGATCGTGCGTGTCGGCAGGGTGCTGCATTGCGCTCATGCGAAAAGCGTACCGTTTACCGCAGACGTCTGGAGGGAAAGATCGCTCAGCCGTGCGCGACACGCACTGTCTGATAGGCACTGCTTGGCAAGCATTGTTTGACAAGCACTGTTTGACAGGCGTTGTTACGCGAGATAGCTTCAAGTCGTGCATCAGGCTCTCACACGCGTAATAGCTCATAGACGCAAGAGCACGCGCGGTAAGTTTGGCGCAAATGCCAGCGGCGGTGTGAGATTCGGTGCGAGGATCGCTGCCGCCACACTCACCCTCAGCCTTGCCACAGCTCTGAGCGCCTGCACCCCTTCGCCGACCACGAGTCACGTAAATGATGCGGGCGAAAGTGTGACGGTCGACTGGCGCGACTACCCTGCAGCCGCGTGGCTCAGCGCTGAGCAGGTGCTTGCGGGGCCGCGGGCCGGTGAAGCGCCAGATCGTTTCGCTCAGATGCTCGGTGAGATGAGTCTCGCGCTTGAACTGGCCTTCGGCGCCGAACGTGGCAAGGCGCTCGGCGATCCCGCAGACTACGCGAAATGGTACCCGACGGCCGAGAACGGGTATGGCGGCCGGTCGATGCTGTACACCTACAACTCGCAGACCTGGGTGGTCGATGCTGACATCTCCGATGAAGATCGTGAGCTCGCGGTCGACATTGTCGCCGAGATCGCTGCGAAGTTCGGGCTCGATCAGCGTCGGCTCGACGACCCCTCGGAGTGGGACTCGCCCGAACGCGCCCGGTGGCTGCGATCGGAGTCGCTGTTCAATGACAACTCTGAGTGGCTGTGGGTGAGTGTGCAAGACGCTCGTCTCGACGAGAGCGGCGAAGAAGCCCGGTTCGCCGAGCAACAAGGTTGGTCTGGCGTGGGCGTCAGTCTCGCCTATGGCATCACGACAGTGCTTGACGACGATCGCGCAGAGTTTGAGCGCCGTGCCGAACCGTTCGCGGGCCTCGTGCTGCCCGAGGCGAGCCACCCGAGCTGAGCGGAGCGATCCTCGCAGCAGCTAATCTTGAGTTGTGCAGTCTGGGCCAGCGGAAGATGCCGAGCTGACCGGCGGCCTCCCGCCAAGCGTCAGCGAGCGGCCGATCGCGTCTTCGCTGCGGCTGAGCGTGAAGCCGTGGCCAACGCTCGCCGCGGTGCTTACCGTGCTCGCAGCCCCCGCGTTCTTCGTGTTCGAAGACGTGCTCTCGGGGGTGGTGTTGCTGGTGCTTGGTCTGGCTTCGGCGCTCAAGGCTGACCGTGGCGGCTGCGATCCTTACGCAGTTCCCGTCTTTGCTCATGACAAGCGTGGCCCCCGCATCGTTACCCGACCCCCGTCGCTGCTGCGCGACCTCTCGCTCATCGCGATCGGCCTCGGAATTGTGCGGCTGATTCCCCTCGCCGCAGAGCTTGATAATTGGGCAATGGCGCGATTTACCCTCGCGCTGGGCGGTGCGGTGGCCGTGCCCTATGTCGTTTCGCGATTTATCTACAAGGATCGCGCCACCGGGTTTCCGTGGCGAGCCGGCGAGCGCTGGGGCCGCCTGCACTGGAGCTGGCTCATCGCCGTGCTTGTGCTTGGCTGGTTGATTCTGCCGTTTTACTTCATCAGCTCGGGGGTCTACCAGAACTGGCCGGCCGTCGATTCGCCTGAGCTGATCGCCCGACTGTTTGTGGGGGTCGGCGCGGTCGGCATTTGGGACGAGCTTTTCTTCATCTGCACGGTGTTTGCTGTGTTGCTGAGGCACTTTCCGCCGTGGCTCGCAAACGTGTTGCAGGCTGTCGTGTTCGTGTCGTTTCTTTGGGAGCTCGGTTATCGCGCTTGGGGGCCGTTACTGACGATTCCGTTCGCGCTCGTGCAGGGCTTCATTTTCTTGCGCACGCGGTCGCTCGGCTATGTGGTGACGGTACACTTGCTCTTTGACGCGGTGGTCTTCGCGGTGCTGGTGCATGCCCACAACCCCGCACTGTTTGACATTTTTGTGACTGCTCCTTGAGCGCTTGCTGGGGCTTGGCGCTGGGGCTTGGTGTGGGTGCTGGGGCAGGTGCAGGGGCAGGTCTCAGTGTCGGTGAGATTGATGCCGCTCTCTGCCACCCGCGAGAAAGCTCTGTTCGATAGTCTTGCGCCATGCTGCGCAAGAAACTCTGGCTGACCATCGTTGTCAGTTTGTGGGCCGTGATGATGGGTGCGGTCATGTCGATTTCTGCGGGCGGACCAACGTATGCGCAGGCGCACGCGCTTGCTGCGCCGCACACTGCACTTCAAGCTGCACCTGAAGCTGCAAAAGCAGCGCAAGCTGCACCGGCATCGCATATGCCGGCCTCCCTGGCGAGCGTTGACGACTTCGAGTTCGAGAGCTTTGACGCCGAATACACGTTGGGGCGCGATGCAGAGGGGCGCTCGACACTTGCAACGGTCGAAACCCTCGTCGCCATTTTTCCAGAGACCGATCAGAACCGGGGCATTCGCAGGTTGCTTCCTGAGCGTTATCAGGGGCACCCCACTGACCTCGCTGTGACCTCGGTGACCGATGGTCGCGGTAATGACCTGCCCTATGAAGAAGACAGTGACGATGACATTCGCATACTCACGATCGCAGGCGATGACTATGTGCACGGGCCGACCACCTATGTGATCGAATACGAGCAGCGCAATGTCACTGCGCATTTTGCTGATACCGGGCGAGATGAATTCTATTGGGACGTCAACGGCCTCGATTGGTCGCAGCCCTTCGCTAACGTGACCGCTACGGTGCACCTGGCCGACGGTGTGAGTGCTGGGCTCACCGCACACATGTCGGCGGTGCAAGGCACTAAGAACACGACGCGCCCCGCGGCGATCACTGCATCTGCCGATGGCCGCAGCATTGCCGTTGAAAGCGCCGGGTCGCTTGCGCCGCATCAGACACTGACCTTTGCGATCGGCTTCGAACGGGGGACCTTTGCTGAGCGCGACGACGGGTTCTTTGCCGCGCCGGCCCCGACAATCTCGGCTGTCGCTGCGCTCGTGAGCGCTGGCAGTGTGGTGTGGGCGGCACTCGTGCGGCGTCGTCATCTGCGAGACGCACCAGGGCGAGGCATCATTGTGCCGCAGTATGAGCCACTCGAAGGGGTCAGCGTGTTGACCGCGGCACACGTTTTGGGCGATCACTCGGGGCGCGCGGTACCCGCGCAGATCATTGACCTCGCGGTGCGCGGGCATGTGCGCCTGCTCGATCGCGGGGCGACAGATCGCGGGGCGACAGATCACGGGGCCACAGCGCACGGTTCTACAGATCACGGGGCCGCAGATCACGGAGCCGCGGCACATGGCGCGCGCGAGACCACCACCGGTGAGGGCAGCGCCAGCTATGACGGCGCAGTGAAGCGCCCGCGCAAGTCGCGTCGCTCGGGGTACGTCATCGAACTGCTCAGCCCGACAGCAATACATGACGAACACGAGTACAAACTGGTGAAGGCGCTGTTCGGGCATGATCCGCAGCCCGGAGCCATTCGCGACCTGACAAAGCCCGATGCTGCGACCACCAAAGCGTTTGAGGCGCTGCAGAAGCGTGTTGCGTCAGACGCCCTCGAACACGAACTACGCAAGCCATATCCGTCGAGGCCTGTTACCTGGCTGGTGGTCGTTGCCGCTGTGGCCGCACTGGCTGGAGTCATCTTTGGGGCGTTCGCTCTCGAAGAAGCGCTCGGTGGGTTTGTGCCTATCGTGACGTTGTTTGGCTCGATTGTGGGTCTTGTCGTGGCAATCGTTCTGATATCACGCCGACCGCTTGCCGAGCGCGGGGTCGAGCTTCGCGATCATCTGCGCGGCCAGAAAATGTACATCAAGCTGGCTGAGGCAGATAGGCTGCGATATCTGCAGTCGCCGCTGGGTGCTCCGCGCGAGGGTGCTGGCGTGCTCGGCGCTGGCTATCAGCGCGATGGCGCTGCCGACACCACCCGCGTCGTGCATCTCTACGAGAGGCTGCTGCCCTACGCCATGCTGTT
>JAAZHL010000344.1 GCA_012510755.1 Leucobacter sp. | reverse complement strand
TGATCTCGTGTGTCGCTCGATGCGCAAGCATAAGACCGAGCTTGCTCTGTGGCGTCACCTCAATGAACTGAATGATTCTGCCACCGTTCGCGAGCGCGATGAGCGACCAGCCAGAGGCAGTGATGTGGTAATAGGGTGTCGGAACCAAGCTCACGCTCTCAGGCGACGGGTCGAGCTCAGCAGAGATGGCAGCGACCGCGGCCAACATGGCATCGGACGTCGTCGTAACGCCCTTCGGGCGACCGGTAGTCCCAGACGAGTACATGATCGAAAGTAGCCCTTCGCCACGCACGTCGAGGCGAGGATCATCGGTCGATTGCGCACCAACCCACGCTTCAAATGTCTGCCATCCCTCAGCAGCTTCAGGTTCACCCTCTTGACTGAACACCAGCTTGAGCCCCGTGAAGCTTGATGGCACCATCTCAACGAGATGCTCTTCCACCACGAGTACCGACGGCGAGCAATCGTCAAGAATCCATTCAATCTCAGGCGCCGAGAGTCGAAAGTTGAGAGGCACTATCGCAGCGCCCGACTTTGCTGTGGCAAAGAACAGCTCCCAGAACTCTGTGCCATTGCGTGCAAGGTAGGCGACACGGTCGCCCGTTTCCAAACCTGCGGCCACAAGCCCGTTTGCCACCGCGTTGCTGCGGTCAGTGAGCTCGCCATAGGTCACATTGCGGCCCTCACCAATGATCGCCGGCGAGTCAGCATATGATTCTGAGCTTCGGCGCAGCAGGTCAGCCACGGTTGCGGGTGCGGTCATAAGAGATCCTCCAAAACTTCATTGTGTTGGGTGAACGTGAGCGTGGTCGGCGAAGAATGCTTGCTTACTCGACCATTCTTTACTATAACTAACAGAGTGAGAGAAACAAAGGAGTTTGGATCTATATGAACGGCACTCTTGAAGGACAAGTGGCGATTGTCACAGGCGGGGGCCGCGGGCTTGGGCGCGCATTTGCCCGAGAGCTTGCCCGCCTTGGCGCAGCCGTGGTGGTGAATAACCGAAATCGTGTGGTGGATGAAGACGGCTTGGGCCCAGCCGACCATGTGGCCGCCGAGATCATCGCAGCTGGGGGGCGTGCCGTAGCGAATCATGATGACGTTCTCGACCCAGAAGTTGGCAAGAAACTTGTCGCGCAAGCCCTGCACGAGTTCGGCCGCCTCGACATTCTTGTCACCAGCGCAGCCATTAGTGCGCCACAGATGCTGCACAAAACCACACTTGAATACTTCTCACAGGTGATGAACATCAACGTCACCGGCACAGTGTTGCCAACAGCAGCGGCCATGGCACACATGCGCGAGGCGGGTCACGGCCGAATCATTCTGATTGCATCTACCGCTGGACTACACGGCGAGACCACAGTCTCAGCGTATGCAGCGAGCAAGGGCGCGGTGGTAGCTTTCGGTCGCACCGCCGCAGCCGAAGGCGCCGGTAAGGGCGTTTACACCAACATGTTGCTGCCCTACGCCACCACCCAAATGACCGAAGCAGGCATGGACGAGCGATATGCCGAAGCCATGCGGTCTGAGCTGGTCGCACCAATTGTCGCGGCACTCGCCTCACCAGATTCAACGCTCAACGGCGAAGTCATCGTGGCAGCGGGATCGTCGCTGCGTGTCGCCGACGCCGTCGAATGGGCAACGACCAGTTTCGACGCCGAGGCCGGCTTGTCGGCGGCTGACCTTGAATCGCTTGTCGCCCGGTCACGCAGTGGTTCGCCTCGCAGTTACACCCACGCACAAGAAGCGTTTCAAAGCTTCGCATCAGAGTGCACCGCTCAACACACGACCTAAACTCCCACTACCGAATCGAAAGTACAAATGTTTGCATACGCATGGGGCGATTTTGCCCTCAACCTCGCTTTCGCAGGGTTGGCAACAATCGTGTTCTTCGCCCTCGTAATGATTATCGCGATTGCCGTGAAAGATCACTCAATCATCGACATCTCGTGGGGCCCGTCATTCGCAGTAATCGCAGCCACCTCGTTCGTCGCCTCCATCGGGTCAGACGGCGACGATATGCGGCGCCTCATCGTGTTGCTGCTGACTGTGATCTGGGGCATGCGCTTAGGCATCTACATCGGCAAGCGCAACATCGGCAAGGGCGAGGATCCTCGCTACACCGCGCTACTGAAGAAACGAGGCGACGCCGCCCTCATTCCGTGGCTCATCAAGAAGATCTATGGCATGCAGGCGGTGCTGGCCTTTGTCGTTTCGATTCCTGTGCAGTTCGCCATGTACGTGACCGCAGGCTTCGATGCGCTCGTCGCGATCGCCATCGTCGTGTGGGGCGTCGGTTTCACCATCGAAACTGTGGGCGATTGGCAGCAGGCACGT
>JAAZHL010000343.1 GCA_012510755.1 Leucobacter sp. | reverse complement strand
TTTGCCGAAGACAAAATCGTAGATTTCACTTGCGACCCGTTGGACTTTATTTGTAAGAACTACGAGAGCACCGCCAACGGTCTTGCTGACGCGGCGAACTGGATGGCAGATTTCGCGCTCGGCGGACAAGAGTTCGCTACCGGCGGGGCGATGTGGAACACCGCTACGGATCAGGCTGGCCTGTGGCTAGGTATGGCAGTGATTGTCATGATCATCACCGCGACAGTCGGGTTTGCAACTGCTGCGATTGCGGGCCGTGGGGATTTAGTCAAGCGCACGCTGTTTGGCACACTGCTGTCGTTCCCTGCAACACTCTTTGCGTACTTCATAGTGGGTAAAGGCCTCGATGTGATTGATGAGTTCAGCGAAGGGCTCTTGGCGTCGATTACCGATGACTATGGCGGGTTCGGGGCCGTCATCGAGGCAATGTTTCGTGACGAAGTGACGATGCTTGCAGTGGCCGAGACGGCGGTGGGCGCTGGGGCAACACTCTACGTCCGTGTGTTGATCGTGGTGCTCGCAATCTTCATTGGAGTGTTGTTCATTACGGTGGCAATGGCGTTCAGAAACTTCGTGCTGATGCTGTTGATTGCGTTCGCGCCACTCGCGTTCGTGCTGTTGCCAGCTAAGGGCGGAGGCACATGGGTGAAACGTTGGCTAGCCGCAGTGGTGGCAATGGCGTTAGCGAAACCGCTGATGCTTGGCACGCTCGCCTTGGTGCTTGCAGGGTTCCGCGAAATAGGTACGGTGTGGACGCCTGCAGCGATCTATCTCCTGATCGGACTACTGATTACCGCGTTTATGCCGCTCATGGCGTATTCGTTCTTCCAGTTCATCGGCGGTGACGGTGGGGCTGGCGACCAGGTTGGACAGCGTGTGGGGTCGTCCACCACGCAGAAAGTCCAGCAAGGTGGACAAATGGCGGTAAACCGCCACCATTCCAACCAAATGGTGAAGCAACGCCAAAGCGCCGCCGCACCACCAGTAGCGCACCATTCACCGCAGCCCGCTGCAGGCGGCAACCGAACCACGGTGGCGCCTAGCGGTGGCGGTCGACCAGGTGCAGGTGCGGGCGCGCAGCCTACGCTGCAGCCCAAAGTTCCGACACCACCGGCAGGGCCGAAAAAATGAGTGAGAGTTACACACCGCAGACGGCTCGGTTCGACCGCCTGCCTTCGCAAGGCGTGGTGTACGGGTGCGATTGGAGCGCACTGAGCGCAATCGTGGTGGCAATCACGATCACAGGTACAGCACTACTTGGCGAAAGTCTGCTCGCAGCCTTTGCCACGTTACCGGTGACCGGGCCGTTAGCAGCTCTTGGCCTGGTGAAGCGACATGGGCAGCCGTTAATGACGCATGTGCTGAGAGAGATAGGTGGAGTGATGCGGAAAACACTCGGGGCGACGACCTACAAGGCGCGATCTGAACAGCGCAAGCAATCGTCAGTCTCGGCACTCGATCTGCCCGGGCGGGAGGGGCGCATTCATTTGCATGAGGCAGCCAATGGTGCAGTGGTGGTGCTTGATGCAACCAAGCAGACAGCCACGATTTCGTGCATGATCGCCACCCCTGGGCTGGGTCTCCCCCAAGGAGAGGCACCGTCAACACTCACGAATGAAGAGCGTGACGCACTGATTTTTGAGTGGGCGAAAGTGTTGGGAAGTTTCACTCAGAAAGAGCACATTGTGCGGGTGACGGTGCTCGAGCAGACGCGCCCGGGCACGGTCGCGGCCGAGCGCGTCTATTTCGAGGAACGCGCCTTAGCTGAAGTGCCCGGGGTGCCTGACTCGTATCGTGAAGCGTTGCGGCTTGCTGAACAGGCTGTGGTCTCGCATGTCACGCAGCTGGGGATCACGTTCAAGGTCACCGGTGAAGCGAAAACGTTGGTGAAGGGTGCCGGCGGCGGCATCTCTGGTCTGCTTGCTTTGGCCGGTCTTGAGATGGCCACGGCAGAGGACGCAATGTGGCAGGCAGGTTTCACCGAGGTGGCTTGGTTGACGCCCCGTGAGTGGGGCGCGTGGGGCAGGTCGATCATTGACCCGGCTTCGCAGCAGGCAGTGGACGTCCGTATCGGTGGCCAGTGGGAAGGTGTCGACCCGCAGGCTGCCGTGCCGATGCTGGTTGACGAGCACCGCACACGTGTGGAGACTGATTCGGCTTGGCATCGCACTTATTGGATTCAGGAGTGGCCGCGCTACGACACCTACCCGGGGTTCCTGTCGCGGCTGGTGTTTGCGAGGCAGCAGTCAGGTAGGCCGGTGCGGCACACGTTTGCGTTGGTTGCGAGTCCGGTATCTGTTGGGTCTGCGATGAAAGAGCTAGATGAACATAAACGCACCTGGATTACGAACGCGAATCTGCGGGCAAGAGCCGGTAAGCCGCAGTCGGCCGCGGACGATGCCGACTGGGCTGCGCTGGTGCAGCATGAGGCCGACCTGGTCGCAGGACAGGGCGAACTGAAATTCACTGCATACCTCACGGTGACTGCCACAAGCGAGGACGACCTCGAGGTTGAGGCCGCTTCAATGCTGAATGCGTGTGCAGCGACGGGGCTTGAACCACGATCAATGCCTTGGCAGCAGGCCGAAGCGCTCATGAACGTGGCCTACCCGTGCGGTCTGGGAATGAAATAAGGCGAAATTAGGGGGCTGAGGACATGGCAAAGAGATTAGTGAAGCTGGAGAGCGGCAAGCTCTCCAGGCGTGAGCGCAAACAGTTGCGGCAAGTGTACGACCAGATGGTTGTGGGCGACGAGGTGGAGGAAGTTGATGAAGGTGATCCGATTCCGACGCTCGCGCCAATGTATCGGCCTGGGTTCTGGTCGTTTCCGTTGGCGCGGCCACCGCACCGTGCAACTGGTTTCAAACTGGCTGCAGCGAACCCGATGTCGGCCGCGCACATTCATGACGCTGCAGGGCCAGTTGTCGGCATCGAATTACTGTCGGGTGGTGCAGCGTTCACGTTCGACCCATGGGAACTGTATCTACGAGGCTTGGTGGCTTCGCCGAATCTCCTGATTGAGGGGTCACTCCGTCAGGGTAAGAGTTTCGTCATTAAACGGTTGATTTGTTTGCTGGCGATGCTCGGCTATCACGCAATCAACGTGTCGGACTCGAAAGGTGAACATGGTGTCGTCGCGCAAGCGCTCGGCGGGAATGTCTACAAGATGGGTGTGTTTGGGAGTGAGATTCGCTTAAACCCGCTGCAGGCAGGCGACCGCCGTCAAGAGGAAGAAGCCCATGAGTATG
>JAAZHL010000342.1 GCA_012510755.1 Leucobacter sp. | reverse complement strand
TTCACCAGGAGTATTCCTTCCCCTCGTCTGTCAGCGCGTAGTAGTTGGGTGTATTAGACGAGAAAAGGTAGTCCACCACTGCGAGCTCAGTCACGCGCACACCCGCTAAACCACCAACCGGTTGGGCGATCAAGTTATTGGTTTCGGCACCGTTAGCGTTCGCAAAGCCTAGCCCTGCGCCCCACGAATACACCTCTCCGTCCGAGGTCACCGCAAAGCCTCCCCAGCCCCCTGTCGTTGCTTGGCCAGAGTAACGGGCATAAATTCGTTCGACGTGCAGGCCCTCGAGTCCCTGCACCAACTGTGCGGTGGCGCTTCGTATCGTGCTGCCATTGCCGTTTGCTCCCGCGGTGCCACCGCCCCACGAATACACCTTGCCGTCTGCACTCAATGCATAGCCACCGGCAGATTCTCGAGCCACAACATCAATAATCTCAATGTGCTCAAGACCATGCACGGGTGCAGCACTCAACTGATAATTACCAACTAACCCAGTACCTGAGCTTCCATCGCTTGCACTACCCCAGGAGTACAGTTTGCCGTCAGTCGTGAGCGCGAATGCCCCCATGTAGCCGCGAGTCACCAGCCGCTCACCGCTGACACCTTCAAGCCCCTGCACCATCACCGCAACCGCACTATCAAGCCTGTTTCCATTGCCATTACCGGCAAAGAGGCCCGTTCCCCAAGCGTACACTTCGCCATCCTCGGTGAGCGCGTACCCTCCCTGAGTATCGCGAGCATAGATCTGGGTGACCTTTCCGTCCGGCAAGGCCTGCACGGGTTGAGCACTTAGATTGATCTCGGTTGTGCCGTTAGCGTTACTGCCGAAGTTCCCACTCACCCATGAATACACGTAACCAGACTCGCTGAGCGCATACCCGCCGTTACCATCCCGCGCAACAACCTGCACGATGCGTTCGCCTTGGGTGTACACACCGAAGAGCGCTTCAACGTCGTAGAGCTCGCTCGACACTGTGTCTGTGAAGCTGCCGAGGCTCACCGCGCTGTTGCCGAGGTTCGTGATCTCGATGTTCCAAGTCACCTCACACACGCCATCGACACAGTCGATGAAGCCAGGGCTCTTATCAACGTCAACCAGGGGGTCGGCCGCAAAGAAGCCGAAATCTACACCGTTTCTTGCGGTGTCGATGCCGAGCGTGAATTGCGTTGAATGCTGCGAGGATCGCGCATAGCGCTGTCCAAGAAACGAGAACGTCGTGTCGACCGAAATTTCTTCACCGTAGTACGAGGTGACCGTCTCGGCGAGGTTGTTGCCACGCGCGATCACAGCGACCTCATAGCGGCCCGAGTGCAGACTCGCGAATTCGTACGCACCGAACCCGTCGGTCGTCGTGACCGCAATTGGGTCGGCCTGGGTGACGCCGTCATGCACCTCGAATAGCCCGAGCTCGACGCCCTCAATTCGTGGCTCATCAGCCTGCATCGAGGCGCTGTAGTCTTCGTCCGACCACACGGTGCCACTAATCTCGCTCATCACGATCGTGCTCTGGGCAGGCCACGGCATGCTCGAGCCGACGCCACCGCCAGTCACGGTGGTCTCGCCCACCCACATGAGGTACACATCGTCTTCTGCGTTGCCTTCGGGGCGCAGCTCGACATTTACGAGCGCCGTCATCGCTTCAGCAGCTCCGCGGCTCTCTGCCACCAACTTCAGTGCGGTCGCGCCCGCAAGTGCAGGCACCGAACCGACCCCGGCCTGAGATACCCGATGCCAGGTACCTTCAGCAGGGTCAAGTGACGGGTTCGCACCGGTGGTGAACCACAGTTCAACGCCAACCGATGAATCTTCTTGGCTTAACGTCACCGCGTTTACCGCGTAGCTCCCGGTGAAATCTGATTCTTTTTCGCCGGTGTAGAGTCCGTCTGGGTCAAGGCTCGCCTGCCAGTAGGAGTCATCACCGTTTCGCGGCAGAGCAATCACGGTTTCAGCCGTTGCGCCATGCAACTGCTGCACCAGCTCGATAGACCACGAGAGCGGCTCGTCGATCTCTACCCTCGTCTGGTCGGCAGTGATGTGCGCGGCCGAGGTGCTCTGTGCGAGCAGAGCAGTTTGGCTGCTGTCACCGGCAGGCAATACCTCGCCCATCTCGTCAAGTTCAAACACGACGTTCGTCGCGACTGCGTCGCGTGCTGCGAGCGTGGTGCGCGCCGAGTACGAGATGTTCGGCAAGGTCGCCTGCTGAAAGTTGCTCGACCACGTCGAATGCGCGATCGCATCGCCACCAGCTGGGGTGAACACCAGCTTGGCTGGCGTTGATTCGGGGTCACCGCACACCCGTCCGCTCGGGCCGACCACCGCATCGATGACGGTCATCTGCCAGGCGTCGCTGTTGTTCACCGGAGCGGCTTCACAGCGGTCAAGCTCGGCTGTAATCGTTGCCACAAACCCGTCGCTCAGTCGGTGCGGGTCTTTCACCTTTGCGGTGACGGAGTAGGTGAGATGATCACCTGGGTTCGCGACCTCTTGATCAACGGTTTGCTCGATCGTCAGCGTCGGCGTGGTGGGCCAGACAATTCGCAGGGCGCCGGGTGCGCTTGCAGCCACGTCACCGACACTGCCCCACATCGTGTCGCGCACAATCGGGTCTGAGGTCTCGGGGTAGTCAGCAGAACTCTGCATCGGCACGCGCACCGACCAGGCTCCGGTGCCCGGCTCGATCACACCGTCCTCAAAAATCACCCGCACCGCATTTGCGTTGGGCAACGGCCCCGCGGTGGTCACCCAGTCAGAGTCGTCTGTGGCGTCGGCGATCGCCACGCTGTTCGTCGCCTGTGCCGACCACTGCACCTCATACTGTGCCGGGTCAACGGTCTGACCGAACATGTCAAGCACCGTGACTGGGCCGATGGCTCGTGCCTGCGCGTGGTTCCACACATCACCAATCACGGCGACACCACCCTGGTCAATGAACTCAGAGTTGACGCTGAGCAAGGCGTTAAACTCGACACCCGCTGCACGGCTCGTTGGGTTCGTCTGCAAAGAGTAGGTCGATGTCGTGGCGCTCGACCACAAGATGTTGCCGTCTTCGAACAGCGTCTCACTCGCGGCTTGAGGGAGTTCAAGCATCTTCTGAAAGATCACACCATCGACGGGAATCGGTCGAAATACCCGAATCGCGGTGTAGTCGTTATTGGGGTACAGATATCCGCGAATCGAGCCGCGCGCGGGGTCGTAGGTAGAAGTCTCGCGCGAAATTCCGGTGCCTGGCTGCCAGCCATCGCCATTGTTCAGATAGTCAGCGCTGGCGAATGAGGTCTCAGCCACCTGCATGCCAAAGTCGTACCAGACAGTTGACCCCTCTTCTTGCTCTGGCCACACCTCGCCAGGCAACAGAAACGCTAGGTTCTGACTGCCCGTGCCACTCAGCTGCAACTCTCCGTTCGTGGCCGAGAGCACTTGTCGGTTAAACCCCCAAAGGGTGTCAGCCGGAAACGCGCTCACGTCAACAACCGCCTGCCACGAGCCGCCGGTCGAGACGCCCTTCTCGGCGGAGTATCCCGCTGGCTGCAGCGCTCGCGGTTCGATTGCGACGGAAGCATATGCTTGTGAGGACCAATTGACCATCTGCCCGCCGTGCAGCACCAGGTCGACCGCTGGGGCAGACACCACAGTGACCGGGTCAGACGTCACTGTCGCGTACGGCAACCTGCCGGCGATGCCCACGTCGATGCCGAGCACCTGGCCTTCGCGAGCTGCGCCGGCCGAGTCAGCCGCGGTGAGTTGCACCTGACGGGTGAGCTGTGCGGTTGCGCCCTGGGCAATTCGCAGCTCACAGGTGTCGTCTGTCACTGTCGCCGTGATGCCGGGGGCCGGGGCACAAAATGCCTCCTTGCCGATCTTCCAGTCGAGCAACTCAGATGGGGTGAGTTTGAC
>JAAZHL010000341.1 GCA_012510755.1 Leucobacter sp. | reverse complement strand
GTGTGGAAGCGTGACGAAGCGGGAGAAACGACACCCTTTGCCTCGGACGACGAGGTCGACGGGCTCCTCGTGTTTGTGCGCGAGGCCGAGAACTTCGGGGTATTCCGCTTTACTGCCTCCCATCTTGCGACGCTGGGCGTCACTCGCTCGTCCGCGAATCCGGGTAAGCGAGGGTTTCGGGTGTATCCCCGTTGGAGTGTGGGGCTGAACGCTCAGGCCACCCGCACGCAGAATGCGCAGTCTGAAGCGTTCATCATGCTTCGATAAGTCGTTTCGCTCGTCAGCGGTGAGCGCGGGACATCATCGGACATGATTTCCCGTTGAACGTCAGAAACTGCGGTAATCGGGGTACTTTGCGCACTCACTGAACGCGTATGGCCGCGGGGGAGAGCCGTGTTACCGCTGCGGCACTTCGATCAAGCGCATCCCGTTCGCTGGCCGATCGTCACACTTCTGCCCGCGCTGCCAGCGGCGGCGCCGAGAATAGGTGTATGCGAGGGGTCAGGATGACCTTTTGTATCCTTAGCTGATGGAGTGTGCATCTGTTGAAGACCGAGCTCAACCGGCGGTTTTGCGCTTTGCGGCTTTTGCGAATGCTCCCGAGGGTGGCAATCCAGCGGGAATAGTACTACAGGCGAACTCGCTCTCGGTATCAGAGATGCAACGCATTGCGGCAGAGGTTGGATATGCGGAGGCTGCGTTCACGAGTGTTGAGCCTGAAATAGCTTCGCTTGCCCCTGAAGTAGAAAATGAACTGCTCGCGATACTCGGACTCTCTACCGATAGCTTGGATGAGCAATATCCCTTGCGGGTGGCGTTCGCGGGCAATTGGCACCCAATACTTGTGCTTAAAGACCAAACCGTTTTCGATAACTTTTCGTTTGAACCGCAAGCACTGAGAGCGTTGATGGACGAGCAAGAGTGGCGTGGAACTGTTACCGTGCTTCATGCCATCAGCGCTGTGAGCTTTGAGGCACGCAACTTGTTTCCGGTGGGGAGTATGACAGAAGATCCCGCCACTGGGTCGGCAGCTGCTTCACTCGGTGGATACTTACGAATCTTGCGCCTAGTCGATGTGCCCTGCTCGGTAGAGGTTCATCAAGGATCGCACGTCGGTCGGCCGAGCTTGCTTACTGTCGAAATACCCGAAAAGGGAGGCATCACCGTGAGCGGTTCCGCATCCGAGATTGCCTAACGTTGTTCACCGTCCCGACAGGACTAAAACGGCGACTCCTGCCCGCGCTGCCAACGGCGCCGCTAATCTCGCATCTGAGGACTTCGGGTTCGATGCGTTCATCGCGGCCAAGAAATCGTGACGAGATACACTCGTGTGATGGCGATTGGCGCAACAATTCATACGTTTGAGACACAGTTGGCCGACGTCGATCGTGGTGTGTACGAATCATTCACGCTTCGTGTGGCGCGTCACCCATCTGAGACCACTGAGTACATGACGACGCGCGTGCTGGCGTACTGCCTTGAGCATGCAGACGGTATCGCCTTCGCTGCGGGAGGTGTGTCTTCGACAGATGAGCCCGCAGTGCTAATGAGAGACCTCACCGGTGCAATTGTTGGCTGGGTCGAGATCGGCCAGCCAGACGCTGCGCGTCTCCATCATGCGAGCAAAATCTCAGACAGAGTGGCGGTGTACACGCACCGCGACCCAGTGAAGCTGCTCGCATCCTGGCAGGGTAAAACGATTCACCGCGCAGATCAGATTCGTGTGCGGTCATTCGACCCTCACTTCATTGATTCCGTTGCCGAACGGCTCGGTCGCCGCAATAACCTGACCGTATCAGTCACCGAGGGCATGCTCTTTATCGAGGTAGACGGGGTCTCGCTTCACACAGAGATTCACGAGCACCAGATCACATAGATGAAATCTGGTCTGGCCGCAGGCGCCGAACATCGGAATGCAGTCGGCTGCCTTGGCAGCAGCGGCAGAATCGCGGTCTGAGACCGAGAAGCATTAGCTGGGGCCTTACCTACTTGGTGAAAGCATGAGGCGGGCTGTGTGATCCTCGTCAAGCATTGGAAGCTCAATGAGCTCGCCGCCGTATTGATCTAGGCACCACTGCACCCGTTGCGTAAAGAGGTTGAGGCCCTGCGGGCTGAGCATGCCGTCATGAGTGAGGAATGCTCGCCGCGGGGCTGAATGCAGCACGAAGTCCATGACCTGGGCGATGTTTGACCAGGGAGAACCGATCGGTACGCCCAAGACGTCTGCGACGAATGGTGGGCGGGTGAGACAGTCACCGCCCCACGCGAAGAAATCGTTGACCAGCACCCCAACGTTGTCGATCACCTCGATACTCGAGTGGAGCACCTCGTGGCGGCGACCATAAAAGTCGAGCGTGAACGGGCCCGCGACGACCTGATCGGACTCGCGCACTACCGTCGCCGAACTGATGCCGTTGCGTTCGAGCGCGGCCGCTGTCGCGGCGGTCGTGAAGATCGGCGTCTCAGGCGAATGCGCGCGAATTGCGTTGACGTTGTCTGGGGTCCAGTGATCTGCGTGCTCGTGAGTGATGACGATTGCCGACACTGGGCCCGAAGTGTTCAGTGCGGTCGCGAGTTCGTCGCTGCTCGAGAAGTTGCCAGGATCGATGAACAGCGAAGCGCCATCGAGTTCGAG
Organism: Leucobacter sp.; assembly: GCA_012510755.1. Lineage (GTDB taxonomy): Bacteria > Actinomycetota > Actinomycetes > Actinomycetales > Microbacteriaceae > Leucobacter. The sequence goes on along the minus strand of JAAZHL010000341.1, from coordinate 296 downwards.
CACGATGCCAGCGTGGGAAAGTCGAAAAGAACGCATGGCCCGAGTCTAGGCACAAGTGCGGAACAAACGCGCCGGTTACGCTCGATTTTGCTGTTGAAGCAAAGCTGTGGCAAGATAGACGGGTTGCCAGCAACTGGTATTTCAGTGAAATGCACGCGGCCCCATCGTATAGCGGCCTAGTACGCCGCCCTCTCACGGCGGTAACGCGGGTTCGAATCCCGCTGGGGTCACAGTGAGAAAGCCCCCGGTTCTGCCGGGGGTTTTCGCGTTGCTGCCGCAGCGCCCGGGTGCTGGGG
>JAAZHL010000340.1 GCA_012510755.1 Leucobacter sp. | reverse complement strand
GGCGGTACTCAGTCGCTCGGCGGCGCACCCCTCGAACTGCGCGTGCAAGACACTGGTGCGGCGCAGCCTGCACAGGTAGCCAACCAGGCGCAGAGCCTCATCGACTCGAACGATCTGTCGGCAATGATCGGTGCATGGGCGAGCTCGTTCACCCTCGCAATTGCCCCCGTCGCTGAGCAGAACGGCGTGCCGCTGCTCACCGAGTCGTTCGCAGACGACATCGTTGCGCAGGGTTACCAGTTCACCTTCAAGATTCCCGCTCCCGCGAGCGTCATGGGCATCGAAGGTGTGAACGTGGTGCTCGAACTCGCTGAAGAGGTCGGCTACGACATCAAGAACGCAGCAGTGGTTGCCGAGAACACCTCGTCAGGCCAGGTTTCGGCACAGGCCGCGGCCGTTCGCCTGCAAGAGCGTGGCGTCAACGTAGCGGTCGAAGAGTACTTCGCACCGGGCCTCACCGATGCAAACTCGCTCGCCATCAAGGTGCTTGCAGGCAAGCCCGAGTTCATGTTCGTGCAGGCTGGTCTTGCTGACATGAAGATTCTGCAGGAAGCCCTTGCAGCGCAGGGTTACACCGGCCCGATTCTCGGCGCTGGCTCGGCTCTCGTGAACCCCGACTACTTCAAGACGGTTGGCGCGCCAGCCGAGGGCGCATTCACCAGTGCTGGTTGGAACTGGGACGTGCCGGGTGCTGAAGAGTTCGTTGCAGAATTCGTCGAGGCATACCCGCAGTTCGATTTCCCTGGCCAGGAGGCCGGTGAAGACTGCGTCGCTGTCTATGCAATCGCTGCAGCACTCGAAGAGGCTGGTTCACGCGATCCGCTCGCAGTGCGCGACGCCCTCGCAGCGCTGAAGATCACCGAAGGCCCCGCAGCCATGGTTGCGAGCGGTGAGCTCTCATTTGAAGAGAACGGTCAGCTCAGCAACGCTGTGCCTGTGATCGTTCAGTGGCAAGACGGCAAGCCTCGCACGGTGTTCCCACGCGAGATCGCTACCGCAGACCCGATCTTCAACCAGTAACGAAGACCGGTCTGAACGAGATCGGCCGACCTAGAAAAGGGCAATTGAAGTGACATTGCTGAGAACGACTAATATCCGTGCGGGGTACGGTGATTTGATCGCCATTAATGGGATCTCACTGGAACCCTCGGAGGGCAGCCTCCTTGGAGTGATCGGCCCGAACGGTGCAGGTAAGTCGACCCTGCTTCGTGCCATAACCGGTGTGGTGCCCCTGAAATCGGGCAGCATCGAATGGCGTGGCGAAGAGCTTGGAAAGCTCACTGCTGACAAGCGCGCCCGCAAGGGCATCGCCATGGTTCAAGAGGGGCGACGACTGTTTAAGTCGCTCTCGGTGAAGGACAACCTGCTGCTCGGTGCGTTCCACGCGAAGCGTGCTGAACGTGCCGCGCGGGAGGCCGAGGTCATTGAGCTCTTTCCGCCACTGAAAAACATTCTCGGCCGCAACGCCGGGGTGTTGAGCGGTGGCGAACAGCAAATGGTTGCGGTGGGTCGGGCCCTCATGGCCCGCCCATCGTGCCTGCTGATTGACGAGCCTTCGCTCGGTCTTGCTCCGATCATCGTCGATGAGATTTATGAGGCACTGCCTCGCCTCATCGAGACCGGAGTGAGCATCATTCTTGTGGAGCAAGAGGTGGGTCGCGTGCTTGAAGTCGCCGACAACCTGATCGTGCTGCACGAAGGTACAAAAGTTTACGAGGGCGACGGTGAAGAGTTCAGGCAGAACCCCGACGCTCTGACGGCCGTTTACCTTGGCCAGACTGTTACGGAAGGGGACGCGGCCTGATGGATGTCCTTGCAAACGTTCTTGTCTCAGCGTTCCTTCTCGGAGGCGTCTATTTCGTCTTGTCGCTGGGGCTGAACATTATTCTCGGTGTGCTCGACATCGTGAACTTCGCGCACGGCGCGATGATCATATTGGGCGCGTACTCGACGTTCTACTTAAACCAGTGGCTCGGATGGGATCCGCTGCTGTTGGTACTTGTCGACATGGTGGTGGTCGGCGCTATTGGCGCGGTGCTCTACCTCGGCTACTTGCGGTACACGACCAACAGCGCCCTGGTGCGCATGTTCGCCCTGATCGGTTTCAACGCGGTTGTCGTAGCTGTGCTGCTCATCGTCTTCGGCTCAGATTTCCACACGGTGCAGATGGATCTTGGTATCTGGTACCTCGGTGAGATTCCGATTCGTGTGACCCAGGTCGTTGCGTTCTTGTACGCAGTCGTGCTTGGTGGCATCACCCTGCTGCTGCTGAACCGCACCAAGGTCGGTAAGGCCGTCACTGCGGTGACCGACGATCGTGTGTCGGTGCAGCTTGCCGGCATCAATGACCGCGCACTGTCGCTGCTTGCGTTCACTGTGGGCGCAGGCCTCGCGGGTGCAGCAGGTGGCATCATCTCGACCTACGTCACCTTCGGTGCCGACAGAGGCTTGGCTTTCGCGATCATCGCGTTCGCCATCGTGATTATCGGTGGTCTCGGTGACATCTGGGGTGGTGCGATCGCCTCGATGCTGGTGGCGCTGGTGATGACCGCGGTCACGGTGTACTTCAGCTCTGCGCTGGTGAACACTGCCCTGTTCGTTCTTGTTCTTGTGGTACTGCTTGTACGGCCACGAGGCATTCTTGGAAGGGGACGCGCATAATGAAAATGAACGCTACTCTCTGGAAGCGCGTCGCCATCATCGGCGCAATCGTAGTTCTCGTGTTGATCGGTGCGTTGCTGCAGCAGACGTTCTGGATTCGAGTGCTGACCCTTGGCCTGCTGTTCTCTGCTGTTGCACAGAGCTGGAACCTCATGGCCGGTTACGCCGGGCAGTGGTCGCTTGCACAGCTTGCCTTCTTTGGCGTGGGCGCGTACGCGGCCGGCATCCTGCAGCAGACGTTTGGTATTCCCCTGCTGATCGGGCTGATCCCCGCGATCTTGCTCACTGCGCTGTTCGCAGCCGGTATCGGCTACATCACACTGCGACTGCGAGGGCACTACTTCTCGGTCGTGACCTTCTTCTTGGTCGTGGCGCTGTTTGAACTGGTGCGTTACTTCGCGGACTACACCGGTGGCCAATACGGCCTGAACCTGCCGTTCAGCCGCGAGGTGAACGTGCTCGGCCTGCAGTTTCCGCAGACCCGTGTCTACTACTTCTTGGCGCTCGGCGTGGCAATCATTGCGACGTTCGTGCTGTGGTGGGTGGCCAACTCAAAGTTCGGCCTCAAGCTGCGCGCAATTCGTGACGACCAAGATGCCGCCGCGGCACTCGGTGTTCGTGTGCTGAGCTACAAGGTCATCGCGATGGCGATCAGTGGCGCGATGGCAGCGCTTGCCGGTGTGTTCTACCTTGCGACCTACAAGCTGATGGACGCTGACACGGCGTTTGGCGTGCACGCCTCGCTAGATCCGGTGACCGCAGGCATCTTGGGTGGTGCGGGTCAGCTCCTCGGTGGTGTGCTCGGTGAACTCATCTTGCAGCCCGTCATTGCTCAGGTGAACCAGGCGGCCGGCTCGATCCCTGGTCTCGCAGCCATGATTCACGGCCTTATTCTGATGCTCGTGATTCTCTTCTTGCCGAAGGGCATCATTGGTCTTGTGAAGAAAATTCGTGACAACCGCAATTCGCGTGCCATCGCAGCGATGAAGGCGGCAGAAGCAGCTGAGGTGAAGGCATGAGCGAAACATACGAGGTGCTGGCGGTTCGCTATGCGACCCGGTCGACTGATGCAGCGTCGGTGTATCTCAACTTTCACACCTATGCGGGTGCTGAGAATGAGCCGCTCGACATGGACTACTTCTTCTGGGTAGTGCGCAACAACAAGCGCACGATCATCGTCGACACTGGCTTCACGCCAGAGGTCGGCGAGCCCAGGGGACGCATCATGACGACCTCGGTGATTGACGGTCTGGCGCGGGGGGGGGTTGACCCCGCCCGGGTCGACACCGTCATCATCACCCACGGTCATTACGATCACACGGGCAACGTGTCGCTGTTTCCGAACGCAAAGTTTGTCATCTCGTCTCGCGAGTTTGACTTCTGGGCTGGGCCTATCTCGCGTCGTTCACAGTTCGCGCACTCGGTTGAGCGGCCCGACATCGAGGCACTGCTTCGGTACGAGGCTGACCACCGGGTGCAGCGCATGGCGGGCGTGCTCGATGTCGCCCCGGGCGTCACCGCGATCGAGGTTGGTGGGCACACGCCAGGTCAGCTGATTGTGTTGGTCGATGGCGAGGGCGGCGAAGTGCTGCTCGCGTCTGATGCGGTGCACTACTACGACGAGGTGCTGCTTGATCGCCCCTTCTTGATGGTGCACGACCTCGAACGCATGTACCAGGCGTTCGACGTGATCTCGGGTCTCGCCAAGCGCAAGAACATTGCATACGTTGCCGGTCACGATCCTCTCGTATTTGATCGTTTTACTGCGCTCTCTGACGAGGATCCTGGCTTTGGGGTGCGGGTGCGATGAGCGCTGAGATCGGTTTTATCGGCATCGGCAACATGGGCTCACGCATGGTGAGCAGCATTTTGCGTGAGGGCGGGGCCGTGGTCGCATATGACCGCGCCCCCGGCCTTGCCGCCAGCATTGGGGCACGCGAAGCCGAGAGCGCTGCGCAGGTCGCCCGCGAAGCCGACGTGATCTTGCTGTCACTGCCAGATAGCAAAATCATTGAAGCCGTCATGCTCGGCGAAGACGGGCTCGCTTCGCACTTGCGACCGGGCACCGTGGTAGTCGACCTGAGCACTGCCGCGACCGCATCAACACAGCGCATTCATGCTGTGCTGTTGGAGAAGGGCGTCGAGCTCATCGACGCCGGTGTGTCGGGCGGCGCTGCTGCAGCGGCGAAGGGCACGTTGACCCTGATGGTCGGCGGTTCTGCAGCGGCATTGCAGCAGGTGACCCCCGTACTCGACATGATCGCGTCGAAGGTGTTTCACATGGGCGAGTCGGGTGCTGGGCACACGGCAAAGCTGCTGAACAACTTTCTGAACGCGGTGAACCTGTCGTCCAGTGCTGAGGTGCTGATCGCCGGGAAGAAGGCCGGCCTCGATGCGCCGCAGCTGCTTGAGGTCATCAACTCGTCGAGCGGCATGAACTGGGCGACACAGAATAGATTCCCATCGATCGCGCAGGGTGACTACCTTGAAGGTGGCCTCACCTCGGGGCTGATGATGAAAGACATCTTGCTGTATGTCGATCACTTGCGAGAGATCGGGGTGCCAAGTTTGCACGCCTCGGGGCCTATTTCGGCCTTCGGGGTAGCGCTGCAGACTGGGCGTGGCGGTGAAATTAGCAACCGGGTGGTAGATGCACTCGGCGATCTGGCCGGCGGAGTTCGACTCCATGCCGACCCTGAAGAATAACGGGAACTCCTAAGGAGGAGCAAGCAAATGAAGGTCATTCACGCACGAGCAGAAGGTGCGAAGGTCGATCAGCGCACCGATACCTTTACGGGCCAGGTTTGGGGCGACCCGGTTATGGCGAAGACCGATGGTGTGCTCATCAACAGTGTGCACTTCGGTCCCTGCAGCCGCACCTACTGGCACCGCCACGAGGGCGGTCAGTTTCTTGAGGTCACCTCGGGCGAGGGCTGGGTTGCCACTCGCGATGGTGGCGTGCAGCGCATTCGCAAGGGTGACACCATTTGGACCCCGCCCGGTGAAGACCACTGGCATGGTTCAGACGATGACAGCTTCTTGGTACATACCGCGATCTCGCTCGGCACCACCGAGTGGTTAGAAGAGGTCAGCGCAGATGAGTACGAGAGCATGGTGCAAGCTGCGCGAGGTGATCAGTAATGGCTGAAGCCCCGTTAGCTGCAGAAGACCGCATCGGGTTTGTTGGCCTTGGTAACATGGGCGTGCCTATGGTGCGCCGCCTGCTCAGTGGTGGGTTTCAGGTGCAGGGTTACGATGTCAATCCCGAGCAGGGTGCTGCGCTTGAGGGCGAAGCCGGGTACACCCGGGTGGGTTCGATTGAGCAGCTGGTCACCGGTGCTCGCATGCTCATTCTGATGGTGCCGAACTCGGCGATCGTTGAGGCGGTGCTGCTTGGCAGCGGTATGCTTGATGCGGTGCGTGAACACGCCCCTGAGTGCATCGTCGTTGACATGAGCTCGTCGAAGCCTGCCGAGACTGTGCGCATGGGCGAAGAGGCTGCGAGCCGCAATGTTCGCTTCATCGACGCACCTGTGTCGGGCGGCGTGCCCGGTGCGACCGAAGGCACGCTTTCGGTGATGGTCGGAGGCCCTGCCGAGCTAGACGCGATTGTTCGCCCCGCACTCGACCGCATCGGCAGCAATGTCGTGCATGCCGGTGCGATTGGTGCTGGTCATGCGTTGAAGGCAATCAATAACCTGCTCTCGGGCGCCTCGTTCATCGCGAGCGCTGAAGCAATGGTGATTGGGCAGAAGTTCGGTCTCGACCCGCAGGTCATGTCAGACGCGATCAACGGCTCGAGCGGCCGCAGCTGGTCGACCATGTTGAAGTGGCCTCGCTACGTGATTCCTCGTCAGTTCAACTCGGGCTTCACGCTTGGGCTGCACCTGAAAGACATTCGCATTGCGACAGAGCTCGCTGACCAGCTCGGTGTCCCCGCACCG
>JAAZHL010000339.1 GCA_012510755.1 Leucobacter sp. | reverse complement strand
CGAAGAACTCGCCATTCGCATCGAGTTTTTTGGTGATGAGGGTGAGGCGCTCTACTACCTCCACCCGCTCACCGGAGACGTGATTAAGCAGGTGGACACAGTGTCGGTGTTCCCGGGTTCACACTATGTGGCGAGTCGTGACGTGATGCACCGTGCCATGCGCACGATCACTGACGAGCTCGAGACCCGAACGACCGAGCTGAAGCAACAGAACAAGCTCGTCGAAGAGCAACGTTTGCGAATGCGTACAACTTTCGGTCTTGAGATGATGCAACAGATTGGGTTTTGCTCAGGTATCGAGAACTACTCAAGGCACATCGATGGACGGCAGCCTGGCGAGGCTCCGCACTGTTTGCTTGACTACTTTCCCGATGATTTTTTAGTCGTCATCGACGAGTCGCATGTCACGGTGCCGCAGATCGGCGCCATGTACGAGGGCGATGCCTCACGCAAGCGCACCCTTGTCGATCACGGTTTTCGGCTGCCCAGCGCCCTCGACAATCGGCCCCTCACCTTTGGTGAATTTCAGCAGCGGATCGGCCAAACCGTCTATCTTTCTGCCACACCCGGGGCATATGAACTCGATCGCGCCGACGGTATCGTCGAACAGATCATTCGCCCGACCGGTCTCATTGACCCGAAGATTGTGGTGAAGCCATCGAAGGGCCAAATCGATGACCTGCTTGAAGAGGTGCGTGTGCGTGCCGCACGTGACGAGCGGGTACTCGTCACGACGCTCACGAAGAAGATGGCTGAACAACTGACCACGTTTATGGAAGAGGCAGGCGTGCGGGTGCGTTATCTGCACAGCGACGTCGACACCCTGCGGCGCGTCGAGCTGCTGACCGAACTGCGCGCAGGCGTCTATGACGTGCTCGTCGGCATCAACCTGTTGCGTGAGGGCCTCGATCTGCCCGAGGTCTCGCTTGTGTCGATTCTCGACGCAGACAAAGAAGGTTTCTTGCGATCGAGCACCTCACTCATTCAAACGATCGGGCGAGCCGCGCGAAATGTCTCGGGCGAAGTGCATATGTACGCCGACAAGATCACGCGCTCGATGCGACTCGCCATTGAAGAGACTGAACGTCGACGTGAAAAGCAACAGGCCTACAACGCTGAGCGGGGCATCGACCCGCAGCCGCTGCGCAAGAAGATCGCCGACATCACCGAGGTGCTGGGGCGCGAAGCCGCAGATACTGAGAACTTGCTTTCACGCACGGGGGCCCACGCGCAGCGCAAATCGGGTGGCGGTCTCACGCAGCGGGCGAAGGGCAAAGCCGCCTCCCGAGCCGGTGCGATCGGCGCTGAGGGTGCGGCGAAACTCGAAGAGCTGATCGCCGAGCTGAACGATCAGATGCTCTCGGCTGCCCAGCAGCTCAAGTTCGAACTTGCGGCGCGCCTGCGCGACGAGGTTGCCGAGCTCAAACGAGAACTGCGCAGCATCGATGAGGCCGGCCACCGCTGAGTGAAGTCGCGCAACTCGGCACTCGAACATAGATTCGCTTTTCAGTCGAAAGCGATAGCATGGTGCAGTGAGTTCGAAAGCTGCGAGCCAAACTACGCCACCCGTCAGGTCATCTGCATCACATGCACACATTCGAGTGCAGGGTGCGAGAGTGCACAATCTGCAAAATATCGACCTATCGATACCACGCGACTCGTTGGTGGTGTTCACTGGGCTCTCTGGCAGCGGTAAATCAAGCCTCGCATT
>JAAZHL010000338.1 GCA_012510755.1 Leucobacter sp. | reverse complement strand
TGGTACGACTGGATGGCGGGCGGCTGGGGTGGTCGCGTGAACAAGGACGGATCAAGCGCAACCGCACCAGTGTTCGGTGTGGGTCTTGCCGTACAGGCCCTCGAAGGTCAAGAGCGATTGACGCCGGTCGTCACGACGATGCACCAGATTGGGACAGACTCTGGCGGGCCAGGGCGTTTTCGTGGCGGGTGCGGAGTCGAAAAGGGTGGCACACTCACCGACGCAGAATCGTCAGTAATGAGCTACTGCTGCGACCGTGCGCGCTCGATCACTTGGGGCATCGACGGTGGCTTGCCTTCGATTCCGCACGGTGTGTGGTTGAACCGCGGCACGGAGAACGAGCAGTTTCTCGGGTCGATCTTTTCGTCGGTTCCGGTGCAGCCTGGCGATACGTTCTATCGACCGTCTGCTGGCGGAGGCGGTTTGGGCGACCCACTGCTGCGCGCTGAAGAAGAAGTACTCGAAGACGTCATTGACGGCTACGTGTCGATCAACCGGGCAGCCGAAGACTATGGCGTCGTCATCACCGCCGTTGACCCCGACATCGATCACTACGAGATCGACCACAAAGCCACTGTCGCCAAGCGCGACTGGATTCGTGAGCATCGTGCTGGCTGGCTCACCAGCGATGCTGCCGAGGTCGCCGAGAAGTACCGTTCGGGTGAGCTTGACATGCTCGACGTGATTCGCCGACACGGCGTGATTCTCGACTGGGGAACCGGTGAGCTCTTCGAAGAAACGACCAGACAACACCGCGCACAGATGCAGCGCCGCTCGGCGTCGCACTGGTAGCTGATTGCGAGTGTGGGTGGGGCGCGAGCGTGAGCGCCCCACCCACACTCAGCACCAGCACCTTGTGCATTTGCTCAGTAATCACACGGACTTACTTGCATCTGCACCATTTAGTTCACTCGTCAAAATTTGAAAAATTGACATGCACGTCCGTGCTCTCACGCACACATTCACCATAAATCTGATTTGACCCAAGCTCCGCTCGGTACAAGCCGAGCAGAAAAACCGCCACGGCGCACGCCCTCGTCACTCTCGCGAGTGCTGAGCCAAGGCAATCTGGATACCAATGGAGGTACACCAATGAGTCTGAATCTGACCGGCAGCAACGACGATGTTGAGGCTACAGATGCACTCGCAAGAGAAGGCAACGATGAAGACCAGATGAGTCGCGGCTCGCTCGCAATGGCGTTCTTCGGCGTCGCGAGCGCGTTCTTCTTCGTCTACATTGGCGCGGCAATGGCTGTCGCCTACGGCACAGTCAACGCCATCATCGGCGTCGTTCTGGCCATCATTTCTTACTGGCTGATCAACTCTGTGTTGTCGAAGTACGCGTTGAATAACCGCACGACGGTAGCGCAGTTCTCACGCACGATCCTCGGCACCGCAGGTTCAACCATCGCGACCATCATCTTCGCGCTGGTGGCGATTTACTACGCGGTTTTCGAAGGCCCAATCATCGCGTACGCGTTCATGGCCATGTTTGGCGGTGAAATGTGGATGTGGAGCCTGATCGTCGTCATCTACTCGACCCCGCTCGTCATCGGCGGCGCACGCCGTTTTCTTGACAAGCTCAATGGCTGGCTGTTGCCGATCTACTTCTTTGGCCTGGTGGCGGCAGTCATCTGGGCTGGCGTCGTGTACGGCTTCAAAGATGACTGGATCACCCACGAGGTTCCCGAAATTCCATTCGCTCTCGGCGGCCCAGGCTGGCTCGCCGTCTTCGCGGGGTACATGGGCATCTGGATCATGATGATGTTCACGATGGACTATGCGGCACTCGGCAAGCGCAAGGACATCAAGTTCCACCAGAACGTCACCTTCGGCTGGGTGTTCTACGCGCTCGCCTACGGCTTCGCAGCTTTCGTTGGCATCTTCTTGACCTTCACCATTCCCGACCTCGAGGTCTCAGAGACCGGCCTCGCCGGGGGCCTCGTGACCATGATGGGGTTGCTCGGCCTGATCGTTGTCTGGGTGTCGCAGACGCGCATCAACACCGCGAACTACTACCTCGGCGCCGCGAACATGCAGGCGTTTGGCGAACGGTTGCGCATCAAGCTGCCAAGCTGGGTATGGCTGATTCTCACCGCAATCATCATCTACCTCTTGATGCTCTTGCCGATCGTGAAGTACCTGCTACTTGCGCTCGCTTACCAGGGAGTGCTGGTGACGGCCTGGGTCGCAATCGCCCTCGTGCACATTCTCATGGACAAGGGCGAGCACCAAGAACACGCAGCGATCGCCGACAAGAGCTACAAGCCGTTTAACTCATACGGTTTGATCGCGTGGATCGCCGGCACCGTCGTGGGCCTCGTGTTCTTGCAGTTCGGCAACTTCAACCCAGAGCTCGCCGGTGTCGGCGCTACCTGGGGCCCGATTCTCACCGTCCTGGTTGCAGCAGCGACCTATGCACTGCTGTGGAAGGCAAACCCGTCGAGCCGCACCGGTCTTATCAAGGTCATCGGCTCGTAACCACCACAACTGATGTGTTGCCCGCCCCGAACACTACGTTGGGGCGGGCAACATGCGTTTTCAGCCTGCCGCTTGGTCAATACTCGGGGTCAATACGATGGGCCAATACGCTGCGGCACTACGCGCTCTCAATATGCGGCCGCATCACGCTGCGTTAATACGACTCAAGGTCGACGAGCCGCATCGCCATTAAGCAGGTTGCGCGGCCATCGAGCGATGACAGCGAGGTACCGAGCAGCTCTTCGATGCGCCGCAACCGGTAACTCAATGAGTTGCGGTGAATGTACAGCTCTTCACAGGTGCGCGACGGCTGGGCATCGTTTCTGAGCCAGACACGCAGCGTCGGCAGCAGTTCCGTCGCACGCTGCTCATCATGCGTCATCAATGGCCTGAGAAACCGCAGTGCCGCTTCTCGCGCGCCTCGCCCAGCCGCAGCTGCGACCACAGCGCTGAGGCCGAGCATTGGCGGGAGCGTCGGGGCCGAAACATGCTTCACGAGATCAATCGCGTGCACCAGCGCGATGCGGAGTTCGTCGAGCGTCTGTGCTGGCGCACGAAGCACGAGGGGCAACCCAGGGTCGATTGCGAGCAGGGCCGCAGAAATTTCAGCGAGATCGCTGCGCGGGTGCTGCGTCAATGCGTACAGTCGGTCGTCAAACTCCGCGATGCGCACCTCATGAAAGCCGTCGTGTAGTGCGCGACGCAGCCGCCAGGCCGTGGCCCCATGGTCACCTGACAAACTCGCAACGAGCAAGACCGTTTCTGCTCGTTGGCTGAGACCGAGATCTTGAAACGCCTTCGCAACATCGCCACGTGTCGCCTCTGACCAGGCAACGCAGCGGCCAACAAACCGCATCATGTCTTGGTGGCTACTTGCGTCGACGGCAACGCTGCGTTTGAGTTGAATCGCGATGATCGACGAGACGGGCGAGAGCAGTGGCTCAATGTCGGCAGTGTTACCAACGAGGCGAAGTGCCAGTTGGCAGGGCCGACTCATTCCCATTGGCAGCGCAATCGTCAGTGTCTCTGGCTGGTGTGAGGCGGCACCAAGGTTATCAGGCCAAGTCGCGGTCTCTGGATACTGTGCAATGAGGGTGTCAAACGCGTCATAGATCGATATCGGGCACTCAATTGTGCTGTGCACCGCAGCGAGCAGGGTCGACAACTCTGCCCCCTGGCTAGCAAGCCGTGCGCACTCATCGGCAAGCGCCCAGGCCGTACTCTGCAAATCGTGCCGCTCAGCCTGCAAGATGCTCTCGATATGTTGAAGCACCTTCATCATCGAAAACGATGCTGGCAATTCGAAAAGCGGCATCTCGTGACGCTCACACGCGTCGATCAGCGCCTCGGGCAACGCGTCATATGCTGGCCCCACCGCAAATGCCAGGGCAGAGACCGGAACGAGTGCGAGCCGTTCAACGTATGCGTCCCAAATGCGTGGCTCAGAGAAGTTCATACCGATACCAGAGGTCAGCAACAGCACATTTTCATCAAGATATGGCGTCGGGTCGAGATATTCTGCCGGCGCACAACGACTAATCTCGCGACTGAGCCGTTTGGGGCTCGGCTTCGTTTTGAGCTCAAGCTGCAGCGACGGCTCAGTGAACAGGTCAGCGACTCGCATGGACGACGCCCTTCTTGCAGATGCACAATGTGATTTCACTTATTCTGGCATACGCACAGTCACTTGAGTACTGTGAATGGCGTACCTTGGTCACATGGCTACCAGTGGTGTTAGTGATCTCACGTTGAACTCCG
>JAAZHL010000045.1 GCA_012510755.1 Leucobacter sp. | reverse complement strand
TCCGCTTCTTCGGCAATGTTCGGTATGGCCGAGACCTCACACTCGAAGATTTGAAGCGTCACTACCACGCGGTCATTTTTGCGACCGGCGCGATTCGTGACGCGTCACTCGATATCGCCGGAATCGATGCCGCAGGCTCGTACGGAGCAGCCGATTTTGTGAGTTGGTTTGACGGGCACCCTGACGTGCCACGCGACTGGCCACTCGATGCTGAACAGGTTGCAGTGATTGGCAACGGTAACGTCGCGCTCGATATCTCACGCATGCTGATCAAGCACGCCGACGATCTGCTGTCGACCGAGGTGCCTGACAATGTCTACGCGGGGTTGAAGCAGAACCCGATTCAAGATTTGCATCTGTTTGGGCGCCGCGGCCCGTTGTATGTGAAATTCACTCCGCTTGAAATGCGCGAGTTGGGTGAGGTGCGTGATGTTGACGTCGTGCTCGACGAGCGAGATTTCGGTTTCGAAGACCCGTATGTCGACAGCAACTTGCTCACGAACAAGCAGGTCGTCGTGATCTCGCGCATCATGAACAAGTGGCGCGACGAGCAGGCGAACGCCGATCGTGAGCCGGCTTCGCGCAGATTGCACCTGCATTTCTGGTCGAAGCCGACCGAGGTGGTGCGCGATGAGTCGGGTCGCGTTTCTGGCATCAAGGTCGAGCGCACGGCCCCTGACGGGCGTGGCGGCATTATCGACACGGGCGAGTTCGAGGTCGTGCCGGTGCAAGCACTGTACCGGGCGATCGGCTATTTTGGTTCACCACTCGATGAGATTCCGTTTGATGAGTCTCGAGGCGTGATTCCGAACGAGCAAGGCCGGGTGCTTGGCGTCGATGGTGCCCAGGTGCCTGGCGTCTATGCCACCGGCTGGATCAAACGCGGCCCCATAGGTCTCATCGGGCACACGAAGAGCGATGCGATGGAGACACTCGAAAGTTTGCTCGAGGATCGCGCCACCTGGTGGCAACCTGACGTTATCGAGGCCGAGGCAATCGTGCAGCTGCTGCACGACCGCAGCGTGCCCTACACGACGATTGAGGGTTGGCACCGACTTGACTCTCACGAGCTCGCGCTCGGTGAGCCCGAGGGCCGCGAGCGCATCAAAGTGGTGTCGCGTGAAGAGATGACCAGGGTCAGCCGAGCCGAATAGTCTCGCCAAGCTGTGTCACTAGTGCGGTGAAGACCTCGCTGGTGCCAGCGTCGATGCGCACGCGCACTGACGCCCGACGATCGATTGTTGTTGGCCCGCGGTTGATCACCGCGATTGGGAGCCCGCGCTGCTCGGCCCGATGCACCAGTCGTACGCCGGTGTTCACTGCGAGCGATGACCCTGCGATGATGAGCGCGCTCGCCGCAGTGACGATGCGCTCCGCGTGACCGAAGACCGCGGGCGGCACGTGCTCGCCAAAGTAGACGACGTTGGGGCGCAGCATTCCCGCGCAGGCTGGGCACACCGGAACCCGCACGCCCGCCGTCTCTTGCACGTCAGCGTCGCCATCGGGGGTGATGACGGCGTCGGCGTTGCGGTCGGCGAAGCCGGGGTTCGCCATATCGAACCATCCCAGCACTTCGGCTCGGGTGAACCGGTGGTCGTGCTCGATGCAGCGAATGACCGCACCGTTTCCGTGCAGTTCAGCGAGGTTCGCGGTGCCTGCCCGCGCGTGCAAGCCGTCGACGTTCTGGGTGATGACGCCGCTGAGGCGCCCCGCGTGTTCAAGCTCGGCCAGTGCGCGGTGCCCGGCGTTTGGCTCGACCTGGTGCATGCGGGTGGCGCCGACGCGCGCGCCAGCCCAGAAGCGTCTGCGGTAGGCCTCGTCACTCACGAACTGGTCGATGCGCATGGGGGTGCGCGGTGGGGTGCCCGCACCCCGATAGTCGGGAATGCCCGAGTCGGTGCTCACGCCCGCGCCGGTCAGTATTGCGACGGGGCCTTGCGCGAACATGTCGGCGAGCAGGGCGAAGTCTGAGGTCGTTGCTTCGGCTGCGGGTACTCCATGTAGATCGGCGGCTCCGATTGCCGCGGCTCTCCCGGTTGCCGCGGCTCTCCCGGTTGCGGCGGCTATTCCGGTTACTGCTGTTGCCCCGGTTGGCGCCGCCACAGCTGCCGCACCCGCCGCAACGGGGGAGTGGGTGCCGGTGGGGCGATCCTCGTCGTGCATGCCACCAGCCTACGCGCGACGTGCCCGCCTCTCATCTGAGAGTGCCACCTCTTCGTGAGAGTGCCACGTATCGGGCTCGCACAGATGGCACTTTCGCGAACTTGTTGCACTCTCGCGGGCCGCCCCTGACCAGCCGCCGCGGTCGGTAGACTCATCTGCATGGCAACAGCGCGCGACGAGCTCATCGACCTCATCAAAAACGAAGCAGTCTTTCACGGCGACTTCACCCTGACCAGCGGCAAAAAAGCCACCTACTACATCGACCTGCGCAAGCTGAGCCTCGATCACCGCGCGGCCCCCTTGATCGGCCAGGTTATGCTCGACCTCATCGACGATATTGACGGTGTGGTCGCGGTTGGCGGGCTGACCATGGGCGCTGACCCCATCGCCTCGGCGATCATGCACCAGGGCGTCGCGCGCGGCAAGACCTACGACTCGTTCGTCGTGCGCAAAGAACCCAAAGACCACGGTCGCGGCCGTCAGGTCGAAGGCCCAGACCTCGCAGGCAAACGCGTGGTGGTGGTTGAGGACACCTCGACGACGGGCGGTTCGCCGCTGAAAGCGATCGAAGCGCTCGAGAAAGTTGGTGCCGAGGTTGCGGGTGTGGCGGTTGTCGTGGATCGCATGGCCCCAGCCAAAGCACGCATCGAGGAGGCAGGCTACGAGTACCGCTATGCCATCGGGCTCGGCGACCTCGGCCTCGACCCGCAGTGATTCCGGCGCTCGGCGATCCCGACGCTCGGCGACCTCGACGGTTCGCAGCTAGGGTTTAGACTCATCTGGTGACTTCTGCTCTGCGGCGACGCCCCAACTTCATTGCGCTTGTCGGCGTCGGCCTCGCCGCTGGCATGCTCTCTGGTCTGTTCGGCATTGGCGGCGGCACGATTATTGTTCCAGCGCTCGTGCTGTGGCTGCACATGCCGCAGCGACTTGCGGCGGGCACCTCTGTTGCAGCGATTCTGCCGGCCGCGGTCGTCGGCGCAATCAGTTATGGGGCCCAGGGCAATGTTGACTGGGTGGCAGCACTGTGCCTCGCGCTCGGCATTGTCATCGGAGCGCAGCTCGGCACTTTCTTGCTCTCTCGCCTGCCAGTAAAAGCCCTGCAATGGGGCTTCGTTGTGTTTCTGCTCATCATCATCGTGAGCCTTTGGTTCGTGGTGCCGCAGCGCGAAGACCAAATCTCGATCACGTGGTTGACGGGTCTGTTCTTGGTGCTCACAGGCTTCATGACTGGCGTGCTGTCGGGCGTGCTCGGGGTGGGCGGCGGCATCATTGTTGTGCCGGTACTCATGTTCTTCTTTGGCTCGAATGATTTGGACGCCAAGGGCAGTTCGCTGGTGATGATGATTCCAGGATCCATTTCTGGCACCCTCGGCAACCTTCGCCGCCAGAACGTTGATATGCGGGCGGCCCTCATTGTCGGCATCAGCGCCAGCGTGTGTGTACCGTTCAGCTCGGTGCTCGCGACGTTGCTCGACCCCTTCGTCGCGAATGTGTTGTTCTCGTTCTACCTCGTCATCATCGCGATACAGATGGTCGTGAGATTGTCGCGCCGCAAGAAGTAGCTGCGGCCGCAAGAAGTAGCTGCGCCGCAGGGAGTAGCTGTGCGGCAAGACGGAGGCGAGCACGCGGCGGTATGCAGCCTGCGTAACGTCCATGACCTGTGATGTGAGGGCGGGAACTCCTCGTTGATGAAGTGACGGTGCGAGGGCGACGCCTGGCGATGGCAAGATAGAGGCATGCACGAGAGGGCCGGGCTGGTCGCCGACAAGAATGACCTCGTTGACCTTGGCGAGTTGCTTCAGGCTTACCGCGATATCGAACCTGACCCGTCGAACCCCGCTCAGCGGGTGGTCTTCGGAACGTCAGGGCATCGGGGCTCGTCACTCAACGCATCGTTTAATGAGGCACATATCGTCGCGATGAGCTTGGCGATCGCCGAATATAGGGCGGCTCAGGGCGTCACCGGTCCACTGTTTTTGGGTGGTGACACGCACGCGTTGTCTGCACCGGCATTGCGCACGGCGCAGGCGGTGCTCAGCGCGGCGGGGGTCGAGGTGCGTGTCGCGGCGGTGAACGCGGGTGTGGGCTTGAGCACGGGTGCTGGCGTAGCCGCAGATGCTGGCCCGAACGGAGGCGTAGGTCTGAACGGGGGCGTAGGTCTGAACGGGGGCGTAGGCCCGAACGCGGGTGCTGGTCTGCACGAATACCGGTCGCGCACTGCGGCGGTCGACCCTGCCGAATTCGTACCGACTCCGGCGGTGAGTCGGGCGATCCTCGAATATAACCAACAGCATGCAGTCGGCGACGCGCGAGCCGACGGTATTGTGGTGACTCCGAGCCACAACCCCCCGGCAGACGGCGGTTTCAAATACAACCCTCCGCACGGCGGCCCGGCCGACACTGACGCGACCGCACGCATCGCTGTGCGCGCGAATGATCTGCTCGAGAGCGGGCACTGGCGT
Organism: Leucobacter sp.; assembly: GCA_012510755.1. Taxonomy (GTDB): domain Bacteria; phylum Actinomycetota; class Actinomycetes; order Actinomycetales; family Microbacteriaceae; genus Leucobacter. Next base: position 6,919 of record JAAZHL010000045.1, on the reverse strand, counting down.
CGCGTGCTGGCAGCGGCGAATGCGCGAAGTGACGCAGGTGGTGCGATTGCGGCCGCAGGTGTGGCTGCCAGGGCGGGCGCGGGTCATGCGGGCGCGGGCGCACTCGCACGGGTAGGAGGGGCAGGTAGCATCGGTGCCGCACCCCAGCACTACGATTTCGTTGGCAAGTATGTCGACGCACTCGACACGGTCATCGATCTTGCGGCGATTCGACGTGCGGGCGTGCGGGTCGGGGCGCATCCGCTGGGTGGTGCAAGTGCCGCCTACTGGGCCGCAATTCGCGACCGATATGACCTGGACATCACCGTGCTGGGCCCAGGAATCGACCCGCAGTGGAGCTTCATGCACCTCGACTGGGACGGCAAGATTCGCATGGATCCGAGCTCTGCCCACGCCATGGCCACGGTCGCCGAGTTCCGCGACGAATAAGACATTGTGACTGGCAACGACGCCGATGCTGACCGGCACGGCATCGTCACGCGTGACGCCGGGCTCATGAACCCGAATCACTTTCTGGCAGTGGCCATCGACTACCTGCTGCCGCACCGACCCGACTGGCCGCGCGAGGCGGGCATCGGCAAGACGCTCGTCTCGTCGGCGATCATCGATCGTGTGGTTGCCGCGCATGGGCGACGCCTGGTCGAGGTGCCCGTCGGCTTCAAATGGTTCGTGCCGGGGCTGAGCGATGGGTCGCTCGTGTTCGGTGGTGAGGAGAGCGCGGGGGCGTCGTTTCAGCGCTTCGACGGCAGCGCCTGGAGCACCGATAAAGATGGAATCTTGCTTGCCCTGCTGGCGTCCGAGGTGCAGGCGGTGACTGGGCAGTCGCCGAGTGAACGGTATGCGGAGTTGACGGGGCGTTTCGGTGCACCCGCATACGCGCGTGTTGATGCAGCTGCGACGCCCGCGCAGAAGGCGGCCCTTGCGGCGCTGACGCCTGCCGATGTCACCGATATTGAGCTTGCGGGTGACCCAATCACCGCGGTGCTGGTGACGGCGCCCGGCAATGGAGCGCCAATCGGTGGGCTGAAGGTGCAGACCGAGCATGCGTGGTTTGCTGCGCGGCCGAGCGGCACTGAAGATGTCATGAAGGTCTATGCTGAGTCGTTTCGGGGCGAGGATCACCTCGCGCTCGTCCAAGCCGCCGCCCAGCGGTTGGTCGCCCGGGCGACGGGCTGATCCTCGCTCGCCCTCGCCCTCTCGTCCGCCCGCCCTCGCTCGCTCACCTGCTCGCCCTCTCCCTCCCTCTCGCCGTTGCTCTCTCGTCCTTTCTTGCTTGCTTTCTTTCCTTCTTTACTGTCCCTTTCGCTCTCTGCCGACTTGCTGCGATGGAGGAGAAACCACGCGTTGGAGGAGGAATTCTCCGAGAAGCTCCTCCGCAGCACGGTCTCTCCTCCATAACCGTCGGCGCAGCGCGTACGGGGCGTGAGGGAGGTTAGTCATAACGAGTACGCTTGACCTATGCCTGAGACCCACCCGAAGCCACGCCGCTACAGCTATCTGGGCCCGGCGGGCACCTTCACGGAGGCGGCCTTGCGCCAGGTGCCCGAAGCGCAGGGTCAAGAGTGGGCGCCGGTCGCCAATATCGGTGAGGCGTTGAACGATGTCGTCACCGGGTACAGTGACGCCGCCATGATCGCGATCGAGAACTCGGTTGACGGAGGGGTGACCGTTGCACAAGATGCGCTCGCGACGATCAAGGGCTTGCAGATCGTCGGTGAATACCTGGTGCCTGTGAAGTTCGTGCTTGTCGCGCGGCACGGTACGCGGCTCGAAGACATCAACGTGGTGACGGGCCACCCCGTGGCTTACGGTCAGTGCCGCGCCTGGTTGGACGATCAGTTGCCAAGGCATCGTCACTTGCCGGCGACGTCGAATGTGCAGGCAGCCGCCGACCTGTTCGATGAGAAGAAGCAGGTTGATGCGGCGATTGCCCCGCCGGGCATTGACGAGCACTATGACGTGCAAGTGCTGGCCGAGGGCATCGCCGAGAACCCTGACGCGGTCACGAGGTTTGTGTTGGTGTCGCGCAAGGCTCCGATTGGTGAGCCTTCGGGAGCCGATAAGACGAGTCTGATTGTCGAACTGCCAAATGATCGTTCTGGTGCGCTGCTTGAGCTGCTTGAGCAGTTCGCAACGCGTGGCGTGAATCTGACGCTTCTTGCTTCGAGACCGATTGGTGATCGTATGGGGCGCTACCGTTTTGTCATCGACGCCGAGGGGCATGTACGTGATGAGCGGGTGGCCGATGCGCTGCTTGGCATTAAGCGGTTCAGTCCGAATGTGGTGTTTCTGGGGTCGTATCAGCGTGCCGATCGTGTCGCGGCGACCACGCGTGATGAGCACGACAATGAGGCGTTCAAAGACGCCCGCGATTGGTTGCGCGCGATTATCACCGGTCAGAACGCGTAAGCGTTCTGCGGATAATCGCGGTGACGCCACTGCGTCAGTTATCACCGGTCAGAACGCGTAAGCGTTCTGCGGCGCTCCTTTCTTCTGCGCCAAAGGGACGCGATTGGCTGCCTCGCCTCGATCCAGGCAGCCAATCGCGTCCCTTTGGCGAATAGGAGGTTGCACGCCGGGGGTGAGCCGCACGTTGCGCGCCGGGGGTGAGCCGCACGTCGCGCGCCGGGCGCGAACCGGGCAGTAAGCGCGAGCAAAGGATCGGGCGCGAGCGCGAGTCCGGCTACCCGCAGTCCCGCAGCGCGAGCTCGGCTACCCGCCGTCCCGCAGCGCGAGAACTCGCACCGCAACGATCGCGCGCGGCTAACTCGCAGGTGACCAGTCTGCGAGCACGCGCACGATGAGGGCGCCCGGGTCGACCACACCGTGAGCGGCGAGCGCGAGGCCGAAGTCGTCGCCGTCAAGCTGAATCGGTTCGGGATCAGTCACCGAGAGCGCGTAGGTGCGTGCTTGTGTGTATGTGACCGACCTCGTGTCGTTGATGAGGTCGATCATCTTGCGGCCAGCCTTGCTCTTGCGCAGCACTCCGTTCTCCCACGTCAGCTTGTGCCAAATGCGCAGCCACGAGAACGGCCCGAGCGGCCGCAGCGCCACCACATCGAGCAGCCCGTCATCGAGCTTCGCGTCTGGAATGAGCAAGACGCCACCAGGCAAGAGGCCACAGTTGCCGATCATCACCGTGTACACCTTGAAATGGCGCAATGGCGCGCCATCGGCTGAGTAGTGGATTGGCAGCGGATCCTCTTTGATCATCGTTCGCATACCCGCATCGACATATGCCAGCCAGCCGAAATGCTTCTTGAGTTTAGACTGCGTGGTCGTGATGGTGCGGGCGTCGAGGCCCATGCCTGCAAGCACAAGAAACACGTGCTCATCTTCGGTCTCGTCGGGGCGAGTGATGGTGATGACCCCGAGGTCAATTGCGCGGCTCTGGCCGACGAACGCGGCCTGCACCGCAGCTTCGAGATCGTTCAACGGCATGCCCAGATTTCGCGCGAGCAAGTTGCCGGTGCCCTGCGGCACCACCGCCATCGGCACGCCTGAACCGCGCAGGGCCTCGGCCACAGCGCGCACGGTACCGTCGCCACCCGCCGCCAGCACCACACTTGCACCCTTTGCGACTGCCCGCCGAGTCGCCGCGATGCCCGCATCAGCTTCGTCGGTTTCGAACCAGAGCGACGACCTCCAGCCTGCCGCCGCCTCGTGCTTCGCGACATGCGCACGCAAGGTTGACAGGTCGGTCTTGTGCGGTTGGTACACCACTGCGGCGCGGGGCTGCGTTTTCGGCATGACATAACGTTACCCGGTTTGCCAGCCGCAGCTGCCCGCGCCCGCCCTACAAAACCCCAGGGGGCCATGGCTAGACTGGTGGGGTGATCGATCCTCTTCTGCTGCGCAATGACCCCGACACCATCAAGCGTTCGCAACGGGTGCGTGGTAACGACGAATCGACTGTTGATGAGGCGCTCGCCGCCGACGAAGCGAGACGTGCCGCCCTCACCGAATTTGAGTCGCTGCGGGCCGAGCAAAACCAGTTCGGCAAGCAGGTCAAAACCGCATCGAAAGAAGACAAGCCAGCACTCATCGCCAAGGCGCAAGAGCTTGCTGCAGCGGTGAAAGCTGCTGAGGCGAGGTTGCGTGAGGCCGACGCAGCGTTCGATCTGGCCGCGAGCCGCATTGAGAACATCGTGCTTGAGGGGGTTCCTGCGGGCGGCGAAGAGCACTTCGTGACGCTTCGTACGGTGGGTGAGGTGCCGACGTTCGACTTCGAGCCTCGCGACCACCTTGAACTCGGTGAGATGCTCGATGCGATCGATATGCACCGCGGCGCAAAAGTGTCTGGCTCGCGATTCTATTTTTTGAAGGGCGTGGGCGCGCGGCTCGAACTCGCGTTGATGAGTCTTGCGCTTGATAAAGCGTTGAGTGGCGGTTTTGTGCCACTCATTCCGCCAACTCTCGTGAAGCCCGAGATTATGCAGGGCACCGGGTTCTTGAGCGAGCACGCCGACGAGGTGTATCACCTGCCCGCGCAAGATCTCTATTTGACCGGCACCAGCGAGGTGGCGCTTGCTGGCTACCACGCCGACGAGATTCTCGACCTCTCAGCGGGGCCGCTGCGCTACGCCGGGTGGAGCACCTGTTACCGCAGCGAAGCCGGGTCGCATGGCAAAGACACCCGCGGTATCTTGCGAGTGCATCAGTTCAACAAGCTCGAAATGTTTGTGTACACGACGCCTGACCAGGCTGAGGCCGAGCATGAGCGGCTCGTGGGGTGGCAAGAGGACATGTTGCAGGCGCTGGGCCTGACCTATCGGGTCATTGATGTTGCCGCTGGCGATCTGGGCTCGAGTGCGGCTCGCAAGTTCGATATTGAGGCGTGGGTGCCGACGCAGGGCACCTATCGCGAGCTCACGTCAACGTCGAACTGCACGACGTATCAGTCGCGCAGGCTTGCCACTCGTTTTCGCGGAGACGGTGGCAAAACCAGCCCGGTGGCGACGCTGAACGGCACATTGGCAACCACCCGCTGGATCGTCGCCATTCTCGAAACCCATCAGCAGGCTGACGGCAGCGTACGCGTCCCAGAAGCGTTGCGCCCATATCTTGGTGGTCTTGAAGTGCTCACTCCGGTGGGTGCATAGTGATGAAGGCCGAGGATCGTCACCTGATCGCGCTCGACATCGATGGCACAGTGATGCCATTTGGCACTCGAGACGAGTCGGGGCAGTATGTGCCGGCGACACCTGATGCTGCGGTGGCCGATGGCATTCGCAGCCTGTTTCACGCGGGGCATGAGGTGGTACTGTCAACGGGCAGATCGGTCGACGCGACACTCGACGTCGTCGAACAGCTGCGCATTCAGCCGACTTGGGTGGTTGCGTGCAACGGTGCGGTGACCTTGAAACGAGACCCCCTCGCGACTCGTGCCTATCGTCGTCAGTCGGTGGAGGCGTTTGATCCCACCGAACTGCTGTTGCGTATTCGATCGCACCTCATGTCGGCAATGTATGGCATCGAGACGGCGACTGGTGAGTTCTTGTATACAGAACCGATTCCGTCGGGCACGCTGCCGCGGCGTCAGCGCAAAGTGACGTTCGATGAGTTGTTGGGCGTGCAAACGAGCCGAGTGCTGGTGGTATCGCCTGATCATGCGCTGCAAGATTTCCTTGAGATCTCTGAGACGCTCGGGCTCACTCGTGTGTCGTATGCGGTGGGGCTCACGACGTGGTTCGATATCGCACCGGCGGGTGTGACCAAGGCGAGTGCGCTCGAAGTGATTCGAGCTCGCGAGGGCATTGACCGCGCGAACGTCTTCGCGGCTGGTGACGGTGAAAACGATATTCAGATGCTGCAGTGGGCCGGGCGCATGGGTGATTCGGTTGCCATGGGGCAGGCTGAAGCCTCGGTGATTGCTGTCGCGGGTCGGACTACCGGCACCGTGTTTGAGGATGGTCTGCTCACTGCCCTGCAAGAGCGTTTTTCAGCGCATTTCTCTGAGTGAGCACTGGGTTTCAGGGGTGCTCAACTGTCTGAAACTGGTGAACTGGCAAAAGTCACTGCAGAAATCTACTAAACTCGTCGGTGGAGGGTTGTCCGAGCGGCCGAAGGAACTTGTCTTGAAAACAAGCAGGCGAAAGCCTCAAGGGTTCAAATCCCTTACCCTCCGCCATTGAAAAGCCCCGGTCAGAACGAGTTTCTGGGCCGGGGTTTTTCGCTCGTCAGATCGGCGCTTGATCCTCGACCTATCATCTATTTCTTGCTCACAAACGATGTTTCAGCGAGCACACAGACCCCGCACGTAAAATCGTGGAAGGCGCAGATTGCGCCATAAGTTTGAGTGAGGGCGTGAATGGCGCGAAAGAATAGTGCAGCGCAAGGGGCAGCTGCCGGTGCACGGCACGGCCGTTTGCGACGCTCAACTTCGTGGGCCAACGCGCTGAAGGTGCTGTTGACAACTGCGATCGTGTTCGCGGTGAGCGGCGTGTCTGTGGCTGCTTACGCTGTGTGGGGTGTGGCGAGCAATGTGAAAACCATTGAACTCGCGGCGGTGGTTCCCGAGGGGCCTGAGATCGTCGAAGCTGGGCAGCAGTCGCTCGACGGCGAACTCACGATTTTGTTGGTGGGCTCAGATAGCCGTGCAGGTCAGCAGATCGATGACGGTGAAGAGGGTGAGCTCAACGATGTGAACCTCTTGCTGCATATTCCTGCTGACCACCAAAGCGCAACGATCATCAGTTTTCCTCGCGACCTGATGCTTCCGATTCCCAGCTGCCCTGGACCGGACGGTGAACCAGAGTATTACGCTTCGATGAGCGAGCAGCAGCTTAATAGCGCCATGATGTACGGCGGTCTTCCCTGTGTCGTGCTCACGATCTCGGAGCTCACTGGGCTCGAGATTCCTTACGCCGCGATGGTGACCTTTGACGGTGTCATGAATATCACGAGCGCGCTCGGCGGT
>JAAZHL010000337.1 GCA_012510755.1 Leucobacter sp. | reverse complement strand
GGGCATGACGACATTTCGTTGACGCTGCGTCACGAGCAGGCGATCACCGATTTCGAAGCAAAGCGGCCATCGTGGATGCCGACAACTTTGCCGGTGAGCTGAGCTAGAAATCGATCACGAAGGGGCAGAACGCATGAGCGATCCTGTGCAGCAGGGGCAGTCTTCCGAGGGCGAAGGCCTGAAGAAAGACGCCAGAAAAGCCGGTGCACGTGTGGGGTTGACCAGCGACGAGATCATCATCAACGGTGGTCGCCCGCTGCGTGGCCGCATTGAGGTGCGGGGTGCGAAAAACCTCGCACCCAAGGCAATGGTTGCGGCGCTGCTTGGCCGCACACCCAGTGTGTTGCGTAACGTACCGAACGTGTCAGATATTCGCGTCGTTGCCGGCCTGTTGGCTCTGCACGGCGTGCTCATCACGCGGGGCGAAGACGAAGGTGAATGGCGGCTCGACCCGTCAAACGTTGAAGTCGCTCATCACGCAGACATTGATGCGCATGCCGGATCCTCGCGTATTCCTATCTTGTTCTGCGGGCCCCTGCTGCACCGACTCGGCGAAGCCTTTATTCCCGACCTGGGTGGGTGCCGAATCGGTGACCGGCCGATCGATTTTCACCTTGATGCGCTGAGAAAATTTGGCGCGGTTGTTGAGAAACTGCCGAGTGGAATCAGCCTGACCGCACCGAACGGCCTGCACGGCGCAAACATTGAGCTGCCCTACCCGTCAGTTGGCGCAACCGAGCAGGTGCTCTTGACTTCGGTGCTCGCAGAAGGCCAAACCGAGCTTCGCAACGCTGCCATCGAGCCAGAGATCATCGACCTCATCTGTATTTTGCAGAAGATGGGTGCGATCATCACGGTTGAGCCCAATCGAGTGATCTTTATTGAGGGCGTCAAGCAGCTGCGTGGCTTTGACCACCGTGCCATTTTCGACCGCAACGAAGCTGCGAGTTGGGCGTCAGCCGCGCTCGCTACGCGCGGCGATATTTTTGTTGGCGGCGTGCAGCAAGAAGAGATGATGACCTTCTTGAACGTGTTCCGCAAGGTCGGCGGCGACTTTGACGTACACGATGACGGAATTCGTTTTTGGCACCCCGGTGGCGATCTCAAGCCTGTCACGATTGAGACCGATGTGCACCCAGGGTTCATGACCGACTGGCAGCAGCCGCTCGTGGTGGCGCTCACCCAAGCACATGGCGTGTCGACCATTCACGAAACGGTCTACGAAAATCGTTTCGGCTTCACCGATGCACTCAACATAATGGGTGCGCAGATTGAAGTGTTCAAAGACGGACTGCACGACGAGACCCGTCGGGTGAACCGGCGCGAGTTCGAACAAGCAGCAGTCATTACGGGGCCCACGCCGCTGACCGGAGCTGAGATCGAAGTGCCCGATTTGCGGGGCGGGTTCAGCTATCTCATCGCGGGACTGACCGCGAGCGGGCAGACACGGGTAACGAACCTCGGCATCATCTCGCGTGGCTACGAAAACTTTATCGAGAAACTTCGGTTGCTCGGGGCTGACTTCGTTTTCGAGGGGTAGCCTAGAAAGATGGTGCAGACAGTAAAGCTTCGCAGCCGCTGGTCACCAGAGAAACGGCGACCAAGCTTTTTCTGGGTGCTGGCATCGTTGATATTGCCGTTGTGGTCGTGCATGGTGCGCTATCGGTTCACACCCGGGTCGAAGCTGCCAGCAACAGGGTCATTTATTCTGTCGCCCAACCACTACAGCGAGATCGACCCGATCGCCATGGGTGGTGCCGTGTGGCACCTCGGCCGTCTGCCACGATTCATGGCAAAAGCGAGCCTCTTCAAGATTCCGGTCGTGAAATGGTTCATGCGCGCATCTGGCCAAATTCCTGTGCAGCGCGAGGGCACCGTGCGACAGTCAAGCGACGGTAACCCAATGGGTGCGGCTGGTGAAGTCTTACGGCGTGAAGCGGGTGTCGTGGTGTACCCCGAGGGCACGCTCACTCGCGACCCAGACTTGTGGCCCATGCGAGGCAAGAGCGGCGCAGTGCGTCTGGCACTCGAATCGGGCATCCCGCTGATTCCGGCTGCGCACTGGGGAACGCAAGAGTTGATGCCACGGTATGGCAAGACGATTCGTCCGATCCCCAGAAAGACGATTCACGTGGCAGTTGGCGAGCCGCTTGACCTTTCGGTTTTCAAGAGCCGAGATATTGACCAGAAGGCGATCAACGAAGCAACGAAGATGCTGATGGTCGAAATTACCCGATTGCTTGCCGAGCTGCGAGGTGAGCAGCCACCGTCAGAGTTGTGGGACCCGGCGAAGCACCAACAGAGCGAAACGGGACGTTTTTGAACCCGGTAACCGGGGCGATTCCGCTCGTGGCTGGGGGAGCGCAGCGCAATCGTGGTCGCAAGGTCGCGGTCATTGGTGCTGGCAGCTGGGGCACAACGTTCGCGAAGGTGCTGTGCGATGCTGGTTGTGATGTCACCGTTCTCGCGCGTCGGCACGAGCAGGCGCAAGAAATTCAGGTGGCAAAACGCAACAGCCAATACCTGCCGGGCATAAATCTGCCGAAGTCACTGCGAGCCTCAAGCGACCCGAGCGTCGCCTTGCGTGGGGCGAACCTCGTGTTTCTTGCGGTTCCGAGTCAGTCGTTACGACAGAACCTCGAAGACCTTGAGGCGCATCTTGAGCCAAACGCGGTGCTCGTCAGCCTCGTCAAAGGCGTCGAAAAGGGCACGGCGATGCGCATGAGCGAGGTGATCGCCGACACCCTCGATATCGGGGCAGAACGTATCGGAGTGGTGTCGGGACCGAACATCGCACTTGAAATTGCGAAAGAGCAGCCCACGGGAGCTGTGGCGTCTTGTATTGACCTTGAGGTTGCTACACGCATCGCAACCGCCTGTTCGGCCCCATATTTTCGCAGTTACGTGAACACTGATGTCGTCGGCACTGAGCTCGGCGGTGTGCTCAAAAACTTGATTGCGTTGGCGATCGGCATCGTTGACGGTGTGGGCTACGGTGAGAATACCAAGGCGGCGATCATCACCCGTGGGCTTGCCGAGATGACCGAGTTTGCGGTGGCATCAGGTGCTGACCCGGTCACGCTATCGGGGCTCGCCGGTCTGGGCGACTTGATTGCCACCTGCCAGTCGCCCCTGTCACGCAATAACACCGCTGGTCGGCTCATTGGCCAGGGGTTCTCGCTTGACGAGACGAAGCAGCAGATGCAGCAGACTGCCGAAGGAATCACATCGGTACCCACCGTGCTCGAACTAGCGCACGAGCGGGGCATCGTGATGCCGATCGTTGAACAGGTGCAAATGGTGCTTGACGGCAAAATGTCTCCGCGCAATTTGGGGCCCCACCTCGCGACCGAGGACGACGTGCCAAAGCCTGAGCTGAGCCTGACCGCTGACACGAGCGGTGGCTGGCGGGGACTGTGGCGAAAGATTCGAGGGGCCTAAACATGAGCGGGGGTCTGCACCGATGAGTGCCGAAGATTATTGGCCTGAGAAACGCACTGTCGTGCTGTTGTGCGGCGGTCGCTCGAGCGAACACGGTATTAGCT
>JAAZHL010000434.1 GCA_012510755.1 Leucobacter sp. | reverse complement strand
TTTCTTCTCGCTCCCCAGGATCAAGCTGAGCCAACGTCTGCATGCTTTCTGTAAGGCCGAATGTATCTCGTATCCCGTAGCGACAGATGTAAAGCTGAGCTGCCAATCTTGCGCTGTTCGTTTTTGTCTCCTTGTCATCCTTTAAGTAATAGGGCAGTTTGTTCTGTTCCCTTAATCGATAGACTGCGTTCTCCGCAGCGTACTTCATCAAGAGTGCATGGTCATCGCTCAGCCGGATTGCAAAAATGTTTTTCTCGGGGATGTAGGAAACCGGATACTTAAAATTCGGGTCTGTAAAATGAGCCATTTCACATCCTGCAACTAGTGTGAGAGCTTTAACATGTGTTAAGGGGTGATCACAAATTGGATTCCAAACATACTCGCCTGTGGTTTGTGTAATGTCGAAGACACTGGCCACCTTAAATCCGGTTTTTCCATCTTCTCTTTTTTTTGGTTCAAAGATTCTGATGGCTTGTTCTCCCTTCTTAACAGACAAGCCTTCTTTAGCCCAGTCTTCAAATGTGCGAACATCACTTGCGCCTGTTCGTTGGTGAAGAATCAGAAGGACGTTATTGACACTAAACTTTGTAAGCTGGGCTTGCATCCAAAAGTAATGAAAAATAGTGTCTATATCAGTTGTTAACTCTTCATATTTGTTGCTTTTTGCTTCGAACATTGCTTGTCGAAGCGCCTTAAAGTCCACTGAGGCATATTGAGGTTGATCAGTCATGCAATTCTCCTTTCTCGGGCGCATCATCTCGTCTTTCTTGGGAGATATACTCAAGAACGATTTCTGCCCGTGTCGTCATGTCCATAAATAAGCGATTTGCCGCAGCTAGTAGATTCATCTTTTCCTGTGAGGAAAGTGGCTTAAGAAGTGTTTCAACGTTCACTTGAGCTACTGATACGGCATCGTCAAAGCCGTGCCGTAAACAATAGAGCTGTGCTACAAGAGAGCTGACAATTTGCCTGGCTTTCGACGGTATTTTATTCTTCTTTTCAAGGAATGATTCAGCAATGATACCTGCTGTCAGTAATACCTGGTGATGACCGCTCGCATTTAGATCAATGAGAATGTTCTCTCCTCGTTTTTCTACGATGCTGTCACCACTATGATTTTCCTTAAAATGCCCTATTTCAAAATTAGCTAAAGAGGCTAACACTTCCACATGATTAATTGCAGGAGCGGATGGCGACTGCCATTCATCTACAAAAGTCGTCTGGGTGACATCGAATACACTTACAACGCTCTCATTAAACGAATTATCAGGATTCTTTTGAAAGATGTAAAAGGACTTGCTACCCTTCTTAATCGAAGCATCAACTTTTTTCCATTCTTCAAAGGAGCGAACATCTGTCACACCGGATGCTTGTAGCATGAGCAATATGGCATTTGCCTCTGTGAGATGCGGCAGGTGGGCTTGAACTGACTGATACTGCCCTAACAACCCCTTCGTTTCTCCAAGTTGTCCAATACACTGATTAATCATATTTTTCATGATCATATTTCTGTCTTCGGAATTAAGAGTCCTTATAGTTAAGCGTTTCGCTGCTTCTTTCCTCCTGACAACTGGTTTTATGGTGCTCTTCTCTTTTACTTGCTCGATGGCCTTGCTTATTGAGGCAAACCATCCGTCAATTAGATCGCCCTCCCGGACAGATATAGATAGCGGTCTATTCCCATTTGTGCCATCAATGGGCGTCAAAGCGATCAGGAGTGATGATCCTCCTTGATAACCTCTAATTTCCACACCAATAGGCTCATAACCACTTGAGTCCAAGTCTTTCAATTCTCTACATGCAATCCTCCATGCCTTCATGATGCTCTCCATCATCTCTAAACGATCAAGCATTTAGACTTCCCTCCCTTTTTCCACGATCTTTTTAGGTGAGGGAGCCTTACCTTCCTTAGCTCTTGCATCCTTAAGGTTGTAAAGTACATCTATGACGCCACGTTGGGGCGACGACACTACGCTAGGTCCTTCTTTTTTTGAAGTAATCGATGACGGCGATGATCCCTGAATCTGGCTCAGGAGCATAGGTGGTTTTTCGCCCATAGACAGCTTCGCTGTTTCTGTCGAAGCTTGGAGCGCTTGTTTTTTCGCCTCCAACGGGGTGGTGTCTTTGTTGGCGCCCTCTATTTCCGGGCGCTTGGCTTCCCCCAATAAGCACCCCTCCTTTTGGAAGGGATCAGTTGAGACTTCATCGGGCATGGCGCCAACCGTTAACAGGTTATTTTCGTCTTCCCTTTTGCCAGCTACTTCTTGGGGCTTGCTGTCAGCCGAGCTCTCTTTGTCAATCAAAGGTGAAGCTGCGTTGCGCTTGCTTTCTATCTCTTCACTTAATCGTTCGTTGAAATTTTTGTCTTCAGTACCGGAGCCTGCCTCTTCCATGGAAATGTTTGCTTTCTCTGCTACCACATCCTCAATGCTCTCGGCATTTAAGCCATAGGGATATGCGTTCTCCTCCTCCCATGTCCTCTGATCAATGACCATTGCACCTTCGGGCACTTCTCTTACGTTTTCAACTCTTCCTACAAATGCAACCAGGTCTTGTAGCACTGCTGCTGCTTTGTTGGCATCAGTTGTACGGATGAAAAGATTAATGCTTTTCTCACCATCTACTTCCCTGCCAAGAATCTTTCCCGCACCACGAACAAGCGCATTATTTTCTTCGACAAAGTATCCTGTGACGCCGTTCTTTTTCAGGATGTCAGCAATATGGTCTTTGTCTTTGTGTTTGAGCGTCAATACCGTTGTATCGATGTCCCCGTGTTTCAATGATGAACGCAAGCGTGACTGTCTTAACAAAACATTCCCTGCTGCCTTCCCCAAAACAAGAAGGAGCGATCCAACGTTGGCGGCAGCACTGCCGGTCAACTTTAGGGCTCCTATTCCTCCTTGCATACCCATCAGAGCCATTTGGACGACTAAGTACATTGTTTGATCCCCTGATTCCATCTCTATGTTCCTTTCATAAAATAAAAAAACGACCACTTGCGGTCGCCTGATTTCCAGCTAGTGAACTACTTCACTAGTTAATTACTTGTACCTCTATCTTTCGATGCCTATCGGTTCCTTGTATGTGCCAAACCTCCTTTTGATTTCAATTCCCATTTCGAAAGACAGAGCATAACGGTCAATAGCGTTATTGATGGCCTCTTTTAGTGTATGGCCAACAGAGATCGCACCGTCTATATGGTAGATATTGGCTATTTTGGGATTCTCTAATTCAAATCCATACCAATCCGCTGGTTCTCCTTTTTCCCATACCAGCTCAATAAATACCCAGTTCACATCGAGCTCAGCCACATGATAGAAAGTACCCTCTATTGTATTGTTTGGTATCTGATAGGGACTAATTTCATTGCTCTCATAGGCCACCGTTATTTCGGTACCTGTCAGGGCTTCTAGCTCCTGTTTACTCAAATGTGATACGGAGTTCTCGGGAGCAAATCGCCATAGGTCGATATGACTTAGCCTTTCAGGTGCACCCCATCCATAGATACCACCTTTTCCTGTCCTTTTTAGCAATATCTCATTATCTCCTTCTTGCAGGAGGTCAACGGCTTCACTAAGAGGACTTTCAATATATAACTGTCTGATCTTTTCCGCTTGTTCCCTGGTCGGTATGTTGGATACCTTTTCATAATCCAATCCGTACCGGGTCATAAAATACCGCTTAACGGAATAGGTACCTTCTTCTTCCCGCAACTTCCCTGCATCCATTCCCTTATTCCTTTCTTAAAAAAGCGACACAACCATTCACCTCGCTGACAGCCAGTGAACTGCTTCGTTAGCTATCGTTTTTTTGGGGTGAAGAATCTCATGCACTTTTTCTTGT
>JAAZHL010000336.1 GCA_012510755.1 Leucobacter sp. | reverse complement strand
GCCAATACCGAGCTGGGCTCGGGCATGCAGGTCGCTCTGAAAGACCTCGAACTGCGCGGCGCCGGCAACTTGCTCGGCGGTGAACAGTCGGGCCACATCGCAGGCGTGGGCTTTGACCTGTATTTGCGCATGATCGGAGAGGCGGTGTCGACCTTCAAGGGTGAGAGCACCGTGACCAACACCGAGCTCTCGCTTGAACTGCCGATTGACGCGCATATTCCTGAGAGCTATGTCGAGAGTGAGCGGCTGCGACTCGAGGCATATCAGAAGTTTTCGGCGGCCTCGCACCCGCAGGCACCTGAAGACCACGTCACTTTGGTGCTCGAAGAGCTCGCCGACCGCTATGGCACACCGCCTGCGGAAGTTGAGCGGCTGGCTGCGGTGAGCGCGCTGCGCAGGCGTGCCGCAAGCTTGGGTCTGACGAAGGTGGTGGCCAGTGGGCCGGCATTACGCATCGAACCGGTCACGCTGCCCGGATCACGTCAAATGCGCATGAACCGGCTCTACCCAGGTGCGCGCTACACCGAATCAACCAAGACCTTGCAGATCGCGCTGCCTGAGGCCCGCGGGTCGCGCAGTCCGCTCGCAGGTGCGGGCAGGCCTGGCGCCGCCAGCTACGACGGAGACATTGTGGCGTGGGTCGGGGCAGTGTTCACTGCGTTGCTCGAGCCCGACGAGGTCAGCGGGTAGGCGGCTGAGCGCTGCAGCGGCCGATGTTTGCGGCGCCGTTGCGGCGTGTAGCTCGGTAGCGTTTTGTGGGGTGGTCACGCCTTACGACGTCGCGCCGATGCCACAGAGCTCTTGCAGATCTTTGCCCGCACTTACGAGGTTGTTGAGTTCAGTCGTCAGGTCTGAGAGGTAGCCGGCGACAGCGAGCGGCGAATCGGGTGTGTCGATTTCGCCGAACGCCTGTAACGAGGCACGTATGTCGGACACCGCTTGTGCGACCTCAGCGTTTTCGACTTGCTCGTGCACCTCGGCGAGCGCATCATCAACAGTGCCCGAAAAGAAGTCGAGTGAGGGCAGCCTACCCGCGGCCAGCTGGACTCTCGCTTCGTCGATACCCGATTTGATCTGCGCTTCGACCTCTAAGGTGATGCGATCTACCTCATCACCTGCGATCTTGCACGCCTCATCGATCGATTGCTCAGGAGCCATCGTCGGCGGCACATAATCTAGCGAGACCGCGGTGCTTGCACATGAACTGAGTCCGAAGGCGAGGGCCGCCGAAGCAGCAAGCAGGCCGCCCGTACGCAGGGCAGGCGAGGGGTGAAACGATGACCGCATGAGTTCGATGCTAACCCTCGCAAGATAAGGTTCCCTGTATGACGTTCAGAGATGAGAACGAGACATCTGCGGCCGCATCGGCTGAAGTTGCTGCCGGAACTGCGGCCGAGTCGCGTGAGCCGAATGGTGATGGTGTGGCCGCGGCGGCCGCGACGGTATGGCGCATGGTGTCGCCGGGTGGCTGCGCGTGGCATGAAGCGCAGACGCATGAATCGTTGGTGCCGTTTCTCATTGAAGAGACGGCCGAATTTATCGATGCGGTCGAACGGGGGTTGCCCGCGCACGAGATAGCTAACGAACTTGGCGATGTGCTGTACCAGGTGCTGTTTCATGCGGCGATTGCGGGGCGCGACGGTGAAGGCTTTGACCTTGATAGTGTGGCGCGGCAGCTGAACGAGAAGCTTATCGCTCGGCACCCGCATGTGTTTGTGGATCGCGGGTATATGACTGTCGATGAGCTGCATGCCGAGTGGGAGCGCCTGAAAGAAGATGCTGCTGGTGAGCGACGAGGATCGCGTGGCGTGCTCGAAGGAATCCCCGCGGGCATGCCGACGCTCGCCCGCTCAGCCAAAGTCGTCGAGAGGCTGAAGCGGGCGAAACTCTTAGAGGCGAAAGCATCGCTTTCGCCTGAGTTTCGCCGTGACGCTACTGCGTCAGAACCCTTGGCACCTGATGTGTCGCCCGCAGAGCTGAGCGATAGTGAGCGCGACGTCGTGATGCGAGCAGAGGTTGAGCAGCAGATTGGTGATGCGATCCTCGACCTCATCATTCGGGCGAACGCGACCGGAGTCGACCCCGATCGTGCACTTCGGCTCGCCACTGAACGCCTCGCTGCCCGCAGCATGAAAGAATAGTGAACCATGGCCTCACCCGTGAACCCGCCGCGTGGCATGCGCGACTTTCTTCCTGCAGACAAAGCTCGCCGCGAGCACGCGCTCGGCATTATCAAGAACGTCTACCGCTCTCATGGCTTCGACGAGATCGAAACACCGGTGGTTGAAGACTACGCGCGGCTGCACGCCGGTCTCGGCGGCGACAACGAGAAGCTGAGCTTTTCGATACTGAAGCGTGGCATTACGGCTGATGCGCTCGCCGCAGCGGCGGCGGCAGGCAACCCTGAGCAACTCGCCGATCTCGGCCTGCGTTTCGACTTGACCGTGCCGCTGACCAGGTTCTATGCGAGCCACCGGGCCGAACTGCCTTCGGTGTTTCGGGCCTTGCAGATTGCGCCCGTGTGGCGGGCTGAGCGGCCGCAGAAGGGGCGCTACCGGCAGTTCGTGCAGGCCGACATCGACATCATCGGTGAGGCGGGGCTGCTTGCCGAGATCGAACTGATTACGGCGACCTCGCAGGTGCTCGCCGAGCTGGGTCTCGCCGGTTGCACGATTCGCGTGAACGATCGCCGCGTGTTGTTTGGCCTGCTGTCACACTGTGGCTTTGAGTCTGCGGTGCACGACCGTGCGCTCATCACCGTCGACAAGCTCGACAAGATCGGTTCGGCTGGTGTCGTTGACGAGCTGCGCGAGTTGGACTCTGTTGATGCCGAGACGCTCGGGGTGGTGCTCGCTGCGGTTGAACCAAAACTGGCAGGCGACGGCATCACACTGACCCCGCAGGCGATCGAAGCCTCGCTGCCAGGGGTCGCAGAGAACACGGGCGCTGCCGCCGGCATCGAGAGTTTGGTCGAGCTCGGTGCCGCTCTTGCAGGGGCTCTGCCTGAGGGCGTAACGATTCGGTTTGACCCGACGCTCGTGCGTGGCATGGGCTATTACACGGGCACGATCTTCGAGATCGCTCACCCGGGCTCGGGCAGCTCGGTGGGTG
>JAAZHL010000335.1 GCA_012510755.1 Leucobacter sp. | reverse complement strand
GCGGTGGTGGTGGCGATTGCGGGGGCGATCACCGGCACCCCGGCATCAGCATCGACCACCGTGAAATCCGTTGTGCCAACACCAAGCTCGTAGGTAGCTAGGTTTCCAAGTTCCAAATGGGCTCTCGCGTGCACCGTGTGTGCGCCATTGCTCACGCCCGACAGAGTGACACTCCAGTTGCCGTCTGCGTCGGGAGTAGTGCTGCCTTGCACGCTACCAACGGTCACGTCGATCACCACTGGGTAACCGATAGTAGCCTCGTAATCAGGTGAAGAGACGCCACTGATGGTCACCTCACCATTGGTGCTCACCACCGCCTCGCCCTGTGCCGGCGAGGTGATCTCGAACTCTGACATTATGAATACTACCTTCTTTGCGGGTGAGGGGTCATAAGTGTCTAAAACGTTGACTTCTGCAGCGCAGATCTCATTTTGGTTGGGGGCGGGCTGAAACCCTAGCTGCACCGCAAGCGACCAGGTGCCATCTTCCGCAACGACTGTTTGCGCGGGAGTCACGTCACATGCACCTGGACTACTAGCGGCATTGTCAGCCTCAATGGTGTGGCCTGCGATGCCGGTACCCTCGATCAGTACCTGCTGGTTACCGCCGCGGTCAACCCAATATATAACACCGGATGGCACCGTGAACTCAGTGTGGCTCGTGATCTCGAAGTCACCCGCCGCATACGCCGGAGCCGCGACCAGAGCACCCGCGAGTGCGAGCCCACCGGCCACACCCAACACCGCCACACCACGTGCCGTCTTCTTCAGAAGAGACATATCTCTTCCTTTCTGTTGTCTGTTCTTGAACATGAAGTGCGAGGCACGTCGAGCACGCACGAATGCGCGCAAATAGACCCCGCTACCTGCATGACACCTGACCGCCACAAATCTGACGCGCGCTGAGAGCACACTCACAAAGCCCTTGCACAGAGCCGCCAAAGTTGTGCACCTGCTGACACGATTGAGCAGCAGCCTGGGTACGCTCGAAGAGCGACATGCAAGCCCGACAGACGAGCATGACGTACCCCACAGAGACGAGGATCATGCCCAGCCCAGACATCGCCGTGGTGCTCGGCACCCGACCAGAGATCATCAAGCTCGCACCCGTCATACGCGCCCTCGCGAGCCGTGCCCGCATCATTCACACCGGGCAGCACTACGACTTCGCCCTCTCAGGCAGCATGTTCGACGAACTGCAGCTGCCCCTGCCACACCTCGTGCTCGAAGGCATCGGCGGCAACACCCGTGGGCACCAAATCGCGATGGCGCTGCAACAACTTACCACCCATTTCGCACACGACCGCCCCAACGCCGTCATCGTGCAGGGCGACACCAACGCCGTCTCAGCCGGGGCACAGGCCGCGAACTATTTGGGAATACCCGTGATCCACGTCGAAGCAGGGCTGCGCTCGCACGATCGTGCCATGCCAGAAGAACTCAACCGCCTCGTCACCGGTGTGCTCGCAGACGTGCACTGCGCGGCCACCAGCGTCAACGCTGACAACCTGCGGTACGAAGGCATCGACCCCGCCCGCATCGCCATCACCGGCAACACCATCGTCGAAGCCACAACCGCCACCCTCGCCAACGCCCCCGACCGCGCGGCCATCGTCTCGAAGCTGCTGCCCTGGGCGCCCACGCCCGCACAGTGGGCACTCGCCACGATTCACCGCCCCGAGAACACCGACACACCCGAGGCGCTCAGCCGCATCATGCAGGGGCTCGCACACCTCGGAGTTCCTGCACTGCTGCTCGCACACCCACGCACGCTCGCCGCCATCACACGGTGGGGGCTGCACGATGCCGCAAGCGCACTCGCTATCGCACCAGCCGCGGGGCACCGCGAATTTCTTTCGCTCGCCACCGCCGCAACCCTGCTCATCTCAGACTCAGGCGGCGTGCAGGAAGAATGCACGGTGCTCGGCAAACCACTGCTCGTCGTGCGCCGCTCAACCGAGCGGCCCGAAGCGCAAGAGGCAGGCTTCGCACGCCTCGTCACCCCAGAACAAGACATCGCGGCGGTCGCACGCGAAGTGCTCGCAGAAGGCCCCGGTCTCGAAGCGAAGTTGCGCGCCACACCCTCGCCCTACGGAGATGGGCGAGCCGGTGAACGCATCGCAGCGATCGCATGCCGTATCGCAGACGGAGAGAGCGTGCAAGAGGCCATTGCAGGCACCGTGTAGTTGTGGTGTGGCTGCGGTCTGCGGGCTTAGCAACTTGCGCCATTAACTTCACTGGCATAATTCCCTTTGCATCAACCACTAGCACTTTGTGATCTTTTCGTGATCTTTGCTCTGTCTGTTATGGCCGTCTCCGCGCCGGAAATGTCAGTGGCTCCCCAGACAATAAGAGCATGAACCTCTTCACCGAACTTGACTCGCGATTAGCCGCCATGCGCGGCCTGATCGCGGGCGTGAGCGCGAGCGAGAGTGCGGGCGTGAGCGCAGTCGAAGAATTGTCCGAGGCAGTGTCGAGGCTTGACGACAACAGCTTGTACGAACTGGCCGCACTCGCCTCTGCTGCGGGGCAATTGCTCGAACGGGTGAGCTTGGTCACGAGCGGTGTGATAGGCGCGCGATCGGGCCGCGCTGCGGGGCACGCCGGGTTTGCCCAATCGCGGGGGCACCGCTCCCCTGTGGCGCTCATTCAACACCTATCTGGGGTCAGCCGCGCTGAGGCAATGCGGCAGATGCGCGTTGGCGGCGCGCTCATCGAGGCAGACCAGCTGGTCACGGTTGGGCAGGGTGGTGTCAGCGGCGAGGGTGGTGCCAACGGTGAGGGCGGTGTCGCCGGTTCGGCTGCAAGCGGCGATCTTTCCGGCGCCGATGGGTTGCGCCTCGATGACGCCGTGGCAACCGGTGCCGGCCCTGAACTTCCGTTCGTTCCACTACCACCTTGGCATGCACCCCTGCGTGATGCACTGATGCGCGGCCGTCTGCGTGCTGCACAGCACGACGCCGTTCGACAAGGCCTAGGTGAGCCACCGATTCCCTCAGCAGGCAACGGTGGCCTGAGCTCCGCCGCACACACAGCCTCACATTTCTCCTTAGGCGCCGACATACCAAGTACCTCTGTCGCTAGCGCAGCCAATAGCGATATCGTGGCGGTGAGGGCCGCCTGGTCGCTTGCCGCCGAACGCCTCATTGAAGAATCCGCGGTGTTGCCGGTCGAAGAACTCGCCAAGCAAGCGCGGGCGATTCGCGACTTGCTCGACCCCGAGGGCGCCAGGGTTCGCTTTGACGCCCGCTACGAGGCTCGTTCGTTCAAAATGTGGACGGGCCGAGACGGGCTCACCCACGGCAAGTTCGTGTTCGACGACGAGTCAGCGGCATGGCTCCGGGCAATCATTGATGCGGCGCTCCGGCCGCGCCGCGGTGGCCCCCGTTTTGTGAGTGTCGCCGAGCAGGCCGCCGCGAAACAACTGCTCGATGATCCCCGCACCAACGAACAACTCACACACGATCTGCTGCTTGACGTGCTGAAGGCTGGCTCGGTCGCCGAAGCGGCCACCGTATTTGGTGCCCGGCAGCCAGGCGTGCGCATGGTGCAGGTGAGCACGATGCAAGCGAACGCCACACAAGTCGATACGACGCAAGTGGGCACTAAGCATGCGAACACGACACAAATGGGAACTAAGCATGCGAACACGACACAATCAGTCGAAGCTCACAGCGAGGTTGGCACCCGTCGCGAGTCCGCGATCGTCAGGTTAGTTGACGGAGGCGACACGCTCCCGGTCAGCCTCGCAGCAAAACAGCGCTGCAACTCGGGAGAGGTGCCTGTGACCGTTGACACAGCAGGCATCCCGCTCAATGTCGGGCGCGAACAACGCTTGTACACTTCACGGCAGCGCATCACGCTTGCAGTGCGCGACGGTGGGTGTCGCTGGAACGGCTGCGACCGGCCAGCGTCATACTGCGAAGCCCATCACATTGATCAATGGCACGCAGACCAAGGGCACACCGATATTGACCGCGGCATTCTGCTCTGCCGCTTCCACCACATGCAACTCCATCACGGTGGCTGGAAGATCACACGCGAAAAACAAGGCCCCTTCATGCTGCACCCTCCGCCCAGACTCACACCCACACTTACACACGCAGATTCGCACACAGCATCATCCGCAGCATCACGCGCAAATGCACGATCGATTGGCCCACCGGGTGGCCCCATTGGTGACATATCGGGCGGCAAGCCCCTCGACAAGACAGAAGGTGAAGCCGCAGGAACGATAAGAGGTGAAGGCCCCGAAGCAACGAGATGTGTAACCGTCGACAACGTTACAGCCGACTCTGTCGGCAACACAGGCCGCATGGCCTACCGAGTCGTCGGCGACGGCCCAGAGGCAGATCGAACAGCACCAATCGAACTGCGGCCACCGCTACCACTGATATATGCCTGGCAGCGGGCGACACCTCCCGCCATGAGGTTCAGACAGGCAGCGTAAATGATGTGGTGCAGCAACGATTCCGGGTAGCCGTGTTGTGGCGCAGCAAGCTCGATCACCACACGAAACAACGCGACAGCGCTCAGCCATCGCACGAGAGGGTGCGGTAATTCACTAAAGTGGAGTGGATATCGTGCACTGGCAATGTTGAGGGGAACAACACAGTATGACAGCGACGCCCGAAGGCTGGTACCCAGACCCACATGATGCTTCGCAGCAGCGCTGGTGGGACGGAAACCAGTGGACATCGCACGTTGCACCAGTTCACCCCACGACAGGTGACGCTAATAACACCGCAGCAGGCTACCCAGCAACATCAGCGTCAACAGCGTCAACAGCGTCAACAGCGTCAACATCAACATCAACATCAACATCAACAGCAACAACATCAGCAGCAGCAACATCAACAGCAACAGTTGCCACAGCCGCCAGCCAAATGC
>JAAZHL010000334.1 GCA_012510755.1 Leucobacter sp. | reverse complement strand
CGACCCCGACAGCGAACCGGGTGAGCGGCTTGCGACGCAGAAGGTTGCCCAGCTTACCAAAGCGGCTGATCTCGTCGTCGCCCTCGGCGGCGATAACGCCTGCACCGTGCCTGCCGCACTGGGTGTCGCGCAGTCCCACGGCGGAATCGAACATGCGGGACTCATCACCCTCGATGCGCACCACGACCTGCGCGACGGCAGATCAAACGGTTCGCCCGTGCGCCGCCTGATCGAGGCCGGGTTCGATGCGCGACGCATTGTGCAGATCGGCATCGCTGACTTCGCAAACTCTCGCGAGTACCGGCAGCGGGCGAAACGGCTCGGCATTACGGTGATCCACCGTGACGAACTGCATGACCGGGCGCTCGCCGACGTCGCGGCCGAAGCGCTCGACATCGCTGGCGCGGGCGGGGGGCCGATTCACGTTGACCTCGACGTCGACGTGTGTGACCGCAGCGTCGCACCCGGGTGCCCTGCCTCACTGCCCGGCGGGTTGCAGGCGCACGAACTGCGCCGCATTACCCGACTGCTCACCGCTGATGCCCGAGTGAAGGGCGTCGACATTGCCGAGGTTGATGCCACTGCAGATGCTCCCGACGGGCGCTCTGTGCGGCTGGCGGCACTGCTTGTGCTCGAGGCGGCCGCCGGCCTGGCGCTGCGGGGGTAGATGCCGCGGCTCCCCTTGCCTTTTGCGTTACAAGTACCGATCTGCCGTCTACAACCTCAATTGCCTGGTTTTGGGGTTGTACACGGCAGAAATGGGGCCGTTGCGCCGATGGGGTGAGAAGACAGGCTTGGGTGAGGCCTGCAGCGCCGACCGGTAAGGCCTGAAGGGCGCGGGGAGCAGGGCCCGAAGCGCCGCACACCCTTCATTTTGCAGTGTGTAAGATGGAATGTTCGCAGTTTTTAGTTCGTTAGGAACCACCCCTATGGCTCTCGCCACCCGCGAAGACCTTCGTAATGTCGCAATCGTCGCCCACGTAGACCACGGCAAGACCACACTGGTCAACGCCATGCTCACCCAGACCAACTCGTTCGACGCTCACGAAGAGGTCGGCGATCGGGTCATGGACTCGAGTGATCTCGAGCGCGAAAAAGGCATCACCATTCTGGCCAAAAACACGGCCATCAGCTACGAGGGTGAGCACGCAAAGAACGGCCCGATCACGATTAACGTGGTCGACACCCCCGGCCACGCCGACTTCGGTGGCGAGGTTGAGCGTGCGCTCTCAATGGTCGACGGCGTCGTGCTGCTGGTCGACTCAAGCGAGGGCCCGCTGCCACAGACCCGCTTCGTGCTGCGTAAAGCGCTCGAGGCCAAGCTTCCCGTGATCTTGGCGGTCAACAAAACCGACCGACCCGACGCGCGCATCGAAGCGGTCGAGGGCGAAGCGCAAGACCTGCTGCTCGGCCTCGCCAGCGACCTCAGCGAAGACAACCCCGACATCGACGTCGATGCGGTGCTCGACGTGCCAACGGTCTACCTCTCAGGTCGCGCCGGCGCGGCGAGCCACACTCGCCCCGCCGACGGCCAACTGCCAGACAACGACACGCTTGAGCCGCTCTTCGAAACCATTCTCGAGCGCGTTCCCGCCCCGAGCTTTGACGACGAGCACCCGCTGCAGGCGCACGTGACGAACCTTGACTCGTCACCATTCTTGGGGCGCATCGCCCTGCTGCGCGTGCACAACGGCTGGATCAAGAAGGGCCAGACCGTGGCCTGGGTCAAGCAAGACGGCTCGACCCAGAACGTGCGCATCACCGAGCTCATGCTCACCAAGGCGCTGACCCGCTACCCCGCAGAGAAGGCCGGCCCCGGCGACATCGTTGCGATCGCCGGTATCGAAGACATCACCATCGGTGAGACCATCGCTGACGCCGATGACGTGCGTCCGCTGCCAACCATCAAGGTTGACGAGCCCGCCATCTCGATGACCATCGGCGCAAACACTTCGCCGCTCGTCGGCAAGGTCAAGGGCCACAAGCTCACCGCCCGCATGATCAAAGACCGTCTCGACCGTGAACTCATCGGCAACGTGTCGCTGCGGGTGGTCGACACGGGTCGCCCAGATGCGTGGGAGGTGCAGGGTCGTGGTGAGCTTGCGCTAGCGATCCTCGTCGAAAATATGCGTCGCGAAGGCTTCGAACTGACCGTCGGCAAACCGCAGGTGGTCACCAAAGAGGTCGACGGCAAGACGCACGAGCCCTACGAACACCTCACCATTGACACGCCAGAAGAGCACCTTGGCGCGATCACGCAGCTGCTCGCGGCCCGCAAGGGACGTATGGAGAACATGGTCAACAACGGTACCGGCTGGGTGCGTATGGAGTTTATTGTTCCGTCGCGTGGGCTGATTGGCTTCCGCAGCGAGTTCATGACCGAAACCCGCGGCACCGGCATCGCCAACGCGATCGCTCATGGCTACGGTGAGTGGGCCGGCCCGATCATCACGCGTAACAACGGCTCAATCGTTGCCGACCGCGCGGGTGTCGTCACACCGTTCTCTCTCATCAACCTGCAAGAGCGCATGTCATTCTTCGTGCAGCCTGCCGAAGAGGTCTACGAGGGCATGGTCATCGGCGAGAACTCTCGCAGCGAAGACATGGACGTGAACATCACCAAAGAAAAGAAGCTCACGAACATGCGTTCGGCCACCGCTGACACCTTTGAATCAATGACGCCACCTCGCAGGCTCACCCTGGAGGAGTGCCTCGAATTCGCGCGCGAAGACGAGTGTGTTGAGGTC
The DNA here is from genome assembly GCA_012510755.1 of Leucobacter sp. GTDB lineage: Bacteria > Actinomycetota > Actinomycetes > Actinomycetales > Microbacteriaceae > Leucobacter. The sequence goes on along the minus strand of JAAZHL010000334.1, from coordinate 5,546 downwards.
ACCCCCGAGCACGTGCGCATTCGCAAGGTGCACCTTGACGCGACCACGCGGGCCCGTGCCGCGTCGAAACTGAAGCAGCAACTCGCCAAGTAGTTTTGCGGTGTGCGAGCCTGCTGCGCAGGTTCGTGAGGGGCGACGCCGATCTTCTCGCTATGCTGTGTGCAAGCAGAATTTAGATGGGGTGATCGGCGTCTCATGATTATTACCAAAGCAACGCTTTCACAAGCAGCCGCTGACCTGCGTTCTGCCGAGGCACAATTGTCGCAGATTACGAGCGAACTGCAAGAACGCGGTGTGTGGACAGGCGCAGATGCAGACCGCTTTCAGCGCGAGTGGAACGATCTTGTGCGAGCTCGACTGCATCAGGCCGCGGGGTTGCTTGACGCGACTGCGGTGATCACGCTTCTTTGAGGCGAGGATCACCCGTGCGCGGTGCGGGGTGATTCTATTGTTGGTCTCCAAGCAAGATCGATGTCGCCGTCGACGCAGCGTGACTGCGACCAAATATCGACCCCGCCGATTTTTCCGGCGCTCACGCTGATCGATAGCCCGTCGGCGCCCTTGGCGTTGAGCTCAATCATAAAGTTGGCGTCGTCGGCGCTGCCAGAGTGCCACTGCTCGGCCACTGCGAGCCCTTCTGCCTCAAACGCGTGCTGCAGTGCATCGATTGTCTCTTGCACGCTTGCGCTGAGTTCAGCCGAGAGCATCGACTTCACTTGTACCGCGTCGGCTCTGATATCACAGGCAACGGTGGTCGGAGGGGTGTCCACTTGCCAAGCAGCACCAGTTGCGCTGGTAAAAATGTCGAGCATGGCGTCAAGTTCGTTCCACGCAGCATCGAGATTTGTCACGTTGCCTCCTTGGTTTTGGCCTGCAGTCGGTGGGGGATCGGCAGAGGTCATCTGGCACGCCGTCACAGAGAACAGCAGCGTAGAGCCGAGCAGCAGCGCGCCGAGTGTGCGTGAGAGTCTCATTTGACTCTCTCTCCCAACCCAAGCGAGACAAGGGCCGAGTCACGCAGGGCAGAACTGCCTTGGTTGAGGTAGCCGCCGGCCCCGTCTTCGGAATAGAGGTTATGGCCCCAGCCGTCGCCTCGGTCGGTCTCTGAAGCGAACACATTTGCGCCCCAGCTCGCGCTGTTGGGGTCGGGGTTTGTGCCGCCTGGCTTTTCGAGAAAGGTCTCGAGGCCTCGATAGAAACCAGAAGCGACCAGGTCCTGCGGGGCACGAGTTGAATAGACACCATCTGAGGTGTTGAGCTGAGACGCGTGTGTCACGGTGTCACGCACGCCCGGCGAACCGAGCATGACGGCGGCGTCGACCTGACCACCTGTCGAGAGCGCTTCGCTCAGCATTCGAGTTCCGTATGAGTGCACGGCCGGCGCCCCGTACGCATCCGGATTCTGCGTTTCAATCCCGTCGAGAAAACGATTGAAATTCTTGCCGCCCTCGATTGCGTGGTAGTCGAATGCGACGGTGGCTTGGTTGCCGCTGTCGTATCCGAGCCAGAGCACCACTGCCGAGCTACCCTCAGCTTGTCCCCTCGAGAGGAGCCGCTGTTGTTCGTCATACAGGCTCTGTGCGGCCTTCGCCGCACCTGCAAGGTCGTCAATTCCGGTGCTAATGCCGAACGCGACGGGCGTCACGAAGTCAGCTTCATTCATGTCTCCGAGAGAGAGTGCGACTTTCGGATATGAATCGTCACTCCAGTCGAGAAGCACCAGCTGAATTTTGGTGTCTGGATACAGCTTTTGAGCGAGCTCAAGCTGTTCGCGTACCAGCTCGAGTTGTTCGCGGGTCTTTTTGTCGAGGCTAGGATCGGCGAGTTGTGAGGTGAGTACGGTGAGGTTGGCGTCGTGCCTGACATCTGCAGGCAGGCCGTCGAGATTGCCGAGGAGCTCAGGGAATTCGCGCAACAGTTGCTCTCGGGTTGTGCTCGGGAGGCCGTGCCACCAGGCCGCAACTTCTGCGGCTGAAGTGCCGACAGCGGGCACTCTGGTCCGTGAAGATTGAGTTGTGGCCACGCCAGTATGCGAGCCAGCGCGTGAGGTCTCGATCTGTTGTGCGATCTCGATGCCGAGCCGCGCGAGAAGCACCTCAGCGTCACGCACGGCCGACTCAGCCAATGCCGCAGCGAGTTGCGTACTGCCGATCGAATATGGGGCAATGATGAACCCACCCGGCTGAATCGCGTATGAGAGCGGGTTCAGCGACATCCAAGCTGCTTGTCGTGCGCGGCCTGCCGCATTCTCGATAAGTGAGAAACTCCCGGCGGCCTGGGTGCGAACATGTTCAACCCGTTCGGGATCCATACCCAAGTGCGATGCCAATATGTCTGCCTCCCTCCCGCTCTGACGCTACCTCAGTGCTGCTAATACCCTCAGTGCTGCTAATACTACGGATACTCAGCGCGTGGGTGGCAAGATTCTCACGCAGCGGAGCTACAGATTCTTTAGCTCCGCTGCGGGCCAAAGCGTAAGATCAGTGACATGGCACTCTTGCACCAGACGACCATGTCACCGACGAAGCTTGAACTGTTCGCAGCATGGCTGCCGACCCAGCCCTGGTTCGCTGGCGACGCGACACAACTTGTGAACCTCGGTAGCTACCGACTTGACGACCCTGCTGGCGAGGTTGGGCTTGAAGGCGTGCTGCTCTCCGCGGGCGATGCGACCGTCTACCATGTGCCAGTCACTTTCCGTGATGCGCCACTCGAAGTGGCCGACGGGTTCTCGCTCGGCACATCAGAGCACGGTGTCCTCGGCACACGCTGGGTCACCAGTGGCGTTGCTGACCCTGTGTTTCGCGAGCAACTTGCCGCTGTAATCGCTGAGGGCGGCAGACAAGCCGACCTCATGGTGCAAGACGCCGAGGGCAATATGAGCACACGCGACCCGCTGGTGCTCGCGCAGGGCACAGGTCGCCCCGGCGAGACCGTGCCAAACATGGAAGATGCTTCGGTCGAAGAAGTAGGCTCCCGCAGCAGAATCGAAAATGGTACAGCGGTGCTCGATATCGTGCGCGTGGTCGATGAGACGTTGCAGGCAGCAGACGACCAGTTGGCGCTCGAAGCGACCTGGCGCGAGCAACCTGCACCCGTGGTGCTTGCATTGCTCTACGCGGGCTGACTGCCTGGGCTCGGCGGTAACTCGGTCATCATCAACTCAGATGAGGCGCAACTCGGTGTGAACTTTTTGCACTGCCTGACCGTCTTCGCGAGTTCAAGCTTGCCTGCCCGATGAGTGCATCCCAATCCGTAATTAGAAGTCTCCGCCAGGGTAGACCCCGTCAGGCAGCGTGAAGCATGCCGAAGATCCCGATATGCGGATGAGATTTGGGTCTGCATCCTGCGACACGAGGTAGCTCTCTTCGCCGTCGGCGGCAACAAGTTGCACTCTGAGGTCACCTTCGATGTCGTTATCGGTTGCCACCTGGAACGTTGAACCCTCAAAGTGGCTACCGATGCTTTCGATCACCGCACGCACATCGGTGTCGCTTGTGACGGTCATGATCACCCATCCGTTCCAACTGTGCTTGGTCGACGTGCAAGAAAGCAGCACGCCAGTGTCTTTGCTTTCAACGTTCACCACTTGTGCGGCAGGGACCAGTGCGGCGATTTCTTGCGCCCTCTGCTGCGTGCTGGCTTTTGCCTGTTGCCAGGTCAACAATGCATTCGTATTGGGGTGCTCTGCTGGCGCAGGCGGATTTGTGCATCCTGCGACACCGATGGAGATCGTGAGCAGGGCTGTCGCTGCGAACAGATGTTTCTTGATCAACGCATACATCCTCACCTCACCAATTTCATCATGTCATCGAGGGCTCTCTGATTCTTCGTGCTACTGCGCTCGTGCCCAATACACTTGAGGGGTGACCAGACACTTTCTTCGAGACGACGACCTGACCCCGGCAGAGCAGCGAGAGGTGCTCGACCTGGCGGCTCGTCTGAAGCGAGAACCATATTCGCTGCGCCCACTCGAAGGGCCCCAGAGCGCTGCAGTGTTCTTCGACAAGACCAGCACGCGCACCCGCTTCAGCTTCGCCGCGGGCATCGCAGCGCTCGGCGGCAACGCGGTCATCGTCAACCCTGGCGAAGCGCAACTTGGCGCCAAAGAATCAATCAGCGACACCGCGAAGGTGCTTTCGCGCATGATGTCGCTCATCGTGTGGCGCACCTTTGCCCATGCGGGCCTCGAAGAGATGGCCGCGAACTCGACGGTGCCGGACATCAACTCGTTGAGCGACGACTTTCACCCGTGCCAGATTCTCGCCGATCTGCAGACCATTCGTGAACAGAAGGGCGAGCTGCCCGGCCTCACCGCCACCTACGTTGGTGACGCCGCCAACAACATGGGCCACTCATACCTGCTCGGGTTCGCGACCGCCGGCATGCATATTCGCGTCGCTGGCCCGGAAACCCACATGCCTCGCGCCGACATCATCGCCGATGCGAAGAAGATCGCCGCGACAACCGGGGGCAGCGTGACCCTGTTCACTGACCCCGTCGCCGCGGTGCAGGGTGCTGACGCAGTCATCACCGATACCTGGGTGTCGATGGGGCAAGAAGCCGAGAAGGCCGAGCGCGTGGCAATATTTGGCGACTACCGGGTGACCCCGCAGCTGATGGCAGAGGCGAAACCCGACGCGATCTTCTTGCACTGCCTGCCCGCCTACCGCGAATTTGAGGTCGCCCCCGAGGTGATTGACGGCCCGCAGAGCGTCGTCTGGGACGAGGCAGAAAACCGTTTACACGCACAGAAGGCACTGATGGCGTGGCTGCTGAAGGAGAGCAAGTGACTGAGACCAACGAAACCAGCAACCGTGCAGCCGAGGCTGGCGCACTCTGGGGCGGCCGCTTTGCGAGCGGGCCTTCGCCCGAGTTGCAGCTGCTGAGCAAGTCGACGCAGTTCGATTGGGCGTTGGCTCAATACGATATTCGAGGATCAAAGGCACACGCCACCGCGCTCGCCGCAGCCGGCTACCTCAGCGACGACGAGCTGACCGCCATGCGCGATGCGCTTGATGAGTTGTCGGCAAGGGTTGCCGACGGCCGTGCGGTGGCCGCCGAAGACGATGAAGACGTGCACTCGGCGCTTGAACGGCTGCTCATCGAGATCACTGGCGTGCAACTCGCCGGCAAGCTACGTGCTGGCCGCAGCCGCAACGACCAGATCGCGACGCTCGTGCGCCTCTATTTGCTCGACCACGCTGCCGTTATCGAAGGTATGCTGCTTGATCTGGTCGAAGCGCTGCTCGACCAGTCCCTCGCGCACCCCGAGGCCATTCTGCCGGGGCGCACCCATCTGCAGCATGCGCAGCCGGTGCTGCTCGCGCACCAGCTTGCCGCACACGCGTGGCCGCTCGTGCGCGACGTTGAGCGTCTGCGCGACTGGGCCAAGCGCGCGCGCCGTTCACCCTATGGCGGCGGGGCTCTGGCCGGCAGCTCGCTCGGCCTCGATCCGCGGCTCGTCGCAGCGGAGCTGGGGCTGGGGGATCCTCTTGAAAACTCAATCGATGGCACCTCGGCACGCGATGTTGTTGCCGAATTTG
>JAAZHL010000333.1 GCA_012510755.1 Leucobacter sp. | reverse complement strand
GCTATGGGGGTGCAGAACCGCGCCAGGTTCGACTACCTGCCAGATGAAGGGAATATCGCGGTCGATATTAAAACGACCGTAGATGCGTCACCTGGCGGGTTTGCGAAGGGTGCCGCGAACTTCGGTTACCACATTCAGCGAGGCCACTACCTTGACGTACTGAAACATGCGACGGGTCGCACCGTTGAAATGTTGTTCGTCGTGGTGGAGAAAACCGCACCGCACCTAGTGGCCGTGCATCAGCTCTCGCAAGAGTTCGCGGACATGGGCGAAGCGGAAGCGTTAGAAGCGCGAGACATCTGGCGGCGCTGCATCGAGACGGGCGAGTGGCCTGGATATGAGATGAAAGTGAACCTGTTATTGCCGCCTATGTATGCGGTTTACAACTTCCAAGACAGATATGGAGAGCAAGCCAAATGAGTGAGATTGAGCAGATGCTACCGAGATCGGTAGCCGTGTCGCAGGCAACGGTTGTGGAGCAGTCTAGGGCGGTTGCTGAGGTTGCTGCTGCGGTGCAGGTGGCGAAGTCATTCCCGCGAGACACGAACCGTGCAACTGAGCAGATGCAGGAATTGTGTGGGCGTCTCGCGGTCGCATCACGGGCGTTCTACAGTGTGCCGAATCGCGGTTCGGGCATGTCGATCCATATTGCGCGAGAGCTGGCTCGAGTGTGGGGCAACGTCGATTACGGGGTGCGTGAGCTGCGCCGAGACGATGAAGCTGGCGAGTCTGAGATGCAGGCTTGGTCGTGGGATCAGCAAGAGAACGTCAGGTCTACCCGGTCGTTCATTGTGCCTCATGCGAAGTCCACACGCGCCGGTTTGAAGGCGTTGACTGACCTGAACGATATTTACCTCAATAACCAGAATCAGGGCGCTAAGGCGGTGCGTGAGTGCATTTTGGCGATGCTGCCTGGCTGGTTCAAGACTGAGGCTGAGGATCGTCTGCGCCGCACGTTGGAGCATGGCGACGGGAAGCCGATTGAGCAGCGCCGCGTCGATGCGGTGGAGAAGTTCAAGGAGCTCAACGTGACTGAGGCGCAGATCGAGGCGTTCCTGAAGAAGCCACTCTCGCAGTGGGGCGCGCGCGATATTGCTGAGCTTACGAAGGCGTTCATGTCGATCACGCAGGACGGGATCGCGGTGACGGAGTTCTTCGTTGAGAAGCCGGTCGAGATAGATGGCTAAGCCTGCAATCCCGAAGAAAACGGTTGCCCTCGTGCTCGAAAGAGACGGGGGTCTTTGCATTCTCAGGATCTCGCCGGATTGTCTCGGGTATGCGTCGTGTGCGGATCATCGGGCGAATCGGGGCAGCGGTGGTGCGGGGCAGGCGTTGAATCAGCCGTCGATGCTCGTAGCTGCGTGCGGGATATGTAACGGTGCGAAGGCTGACGGGGTAGCGCGTGACGAGTTGCTGCGTCGTGGGGTGTCTCTGTTGCCCGATTCGACGCACCGTAAGACCGCGTTACGGGCGCTCGTGACCCCGGTGGAGTATCCGTCTGGGCGCACGTTCTATTTGCTGGATGACGGCACAAGAGAGGAAGTAAAAAATGAAGATTGAAATTGGGCTAGGAGCGATCGCTGGACTGCTACACGACATGGGAGGTAAGCGTGAGCGCAAGGATTGAGATTGACCGCACCGAGATTGACGGTATCGGCCTGGTCACTGACGGCACACCTGAATGGTTAATACCAAGTGCGGCTCGTGAGCTCGCGCGAACACTGCTAGAGGCTGCTGATGCGCTCGACAAGTGATCTGGTATTAGCGGTGCGCGATTTGACGGTGGACGGGTTGACCGCAATGCAGATCGCCCGCGAGCTCGGGGTGAGTGTTGGGTACGTGCACAGGCTGCGGGGGAGGTGGCGACGTGAAAGTGCAGTTGGACATTGACCCGAAGGTTTGGTGGGGGCTGGCGACTCGCGCAGACCGGGAAGGTGTGACGGTTGCTGATCTGATTGTGCAGCATCTGCCAGCCCCGCCAGCGAAGCGCGGGAAGGTGTCCGAAGCGGAGATCGAGCTACACGCTCAGGGGTTGACTGACACGGAGATTGCTGTGGTGACGGGCAGTAGCCGTGACTCGATGAAGTCTTTGCGCCTCAAAGCCGGGTTGAAAGTGAACAGGCCGAAGGGGCAAGAGAGGAGGTAGCTCGTGAGGATCAGGAGCACGAAACCTGAGTTTTGGAAGTCGCGTCTGATCACGTCTGTTTCGTGGGAAGCGCGCCTGGCTTTGAAAGGTCTTGAGTCGTACGTCGATGACAACGGCGTGGGTGTCGATGACATCGAGTTGATTGTGACTGTCGTGTTCCCTCGCGACATGTTCGCGAATGGTAGCGAGACTGTCGCGAGGGTCTCCGAAGCTATCTCCGAGCTTCACCAAGCAGGTTTGGTGTGGCGTTACGAGGGCCCGAGTGACAGTTTGCTC
>JAAZHL010000332.1 GCA_012510755.1 Leucobacter sp. | reverse complement strand
GTATACAGCAAATAGATGCCGCCGACGAGCCCCAACAGCACCAGGGCCCCGCTCGAAAGCTGGGCCGGAGCTTCTGTGTCGGCAAGCTCGGGCTGACCTTCACCGGTGATGTCGAGGTGAGACGCCTCTTGCGGCTGCGCGACCGGCTGCCCTTCGACTGTCCAACCGCTCGCGAGTGAGCTTTCGCGCGGCTCGCGGCCCCTGTCTGTACCCATGCGCATAAGCCTAGCGAGACCACAGCGGGCAAAGCTTCGAGTACACTGACCTTGGATTTCTTACGCCTGCTGGCCTAATACAAGGAGCACGATGTCTGACTCAGCGACACCGAAAAAGAAAGTCGTAAAGGTCGAGCCGACCAAGGCGGCTGCAGCCAGCGGCACGCAGGCAAGCGAGGGCGCCAAGGGCGATCGGGTGTGGAGCCCGACCCCTGAAGCAAAGTCAAAGGCAACGAAGCTGCGTATCTTTGCGTGGGTCGGCTGGTTGCTCGCCATCGGCGTCGAGGCCATAGCGATTTTCGTGTTGCTACGCCAGAACCCGGTCAACATGTGGCTGCTGATCGGCGCGATCGTGGTCACCGGCGCGCTTGCTATTACCGGTTCGTTGCTCTGGAAGAAGGCGAACGACCTCGACCCCGCGTCAAAGAGCAACGCCGTTCGTTTCTTCATTCAGAACCAGCTCGGCGCGATCATGACGATCATCGCCTTCTTGCCGCTCATCATCTTGATCTTCACGAACAAGAACATGGACGGCAAACAAAAGGCGCTCGCTGGCACGATCGGCATCGTCGTGGCGATCGCTGCGGTCGCAGTGGGAATTGACTGGAACCCGTCGTCACAAGAGCAGTACGCCGAAGAAGAGCACATTATGCTGCAGCTCACCGGCAAAGACGAGGTCTTTTGGGTGAAAGGCGGCTCGGTCTTTCACGTGTGCGCTGAGGTGCCAGACGTGAACCGCGAATCAGCAGACGGCCAGATCTACCAGGGCACCGTGGCTGACGCTCACGCTGCCGGCAAGAGTCGCCTGGTGAGCTACTGGGATCGCGAGGCGCTCAACTACTGTGGCTACAGCCAAGAGCAGGTTGATGCAGTGAAAGCTGGCATCAGCGCCCCTGCCGCCGAGACGACTGACACCGCAGCCGACGATACGAACGCTGACGACGCAACGACTGCAGGCGACGCCAGCGCTGACGAAGCTGCGGACGATGAGGCGGACTCGGCGGCAGCTGCCGACGCAGCTGAGAGCGACAGCTGAGCACGCGACAGCGAAGCGTCAGAACCTGCTGATCTGCCGACGGGTCATCACTCACTTGTGACGCGTCGGCCGCGATTCACTGCACGCGCTGCACGCGTGCGCGGTGAGTGTGCTTATTGTTGCCATCGATCGACTGGCGCTTCGTGCCGCGCACTTCATCGACCTTCTGGTCTCCCCCGGTCACTGGTTGTGATTCGATGAGGGTGTCTCGCTCAAAATGGTGAGACTTGTCAGTGTTGCGGTAATAGCGGTAAAGGGCCGTGTAGACGGCCACTGCCCCGGCTGGGCCCGCAAGCAAGAGCCACCCCGGCCACCCTTCGGTGTCGTAGTCATAGCCGTATGACTCGAGAAAGATCGTCGCGAGCTCAGTCACAAACATCATCATGCGGTCACCGCCAAGAATGCGATAACGATTCCCTCAATGACGGTGCCAGCGGTCAATGCTGCCGCCAATAGGCGCCCCCGCGACACCGGCACACTGCCCATGGTTTCGCCGGTGCGACCGTTCACTGCGATGTAGTGCACCATGCCGCGACCGTTCTCTTCGTGATAGTACGAGTAGAGCCAAACCGGAAGGTACATCGAGACCCAACGTGTGCCGTGCACTTCGAGCCGCTCGTGTTCCCACCGCACCCCTCGGTTGTACCCGGTGACCGACGGCTCGACCCGCGAACGGGCGATCGAGAGCAGCTGGTCTTCGAGCACCGGTTGCACGCCACTCACGTCTTGGTCGCGCTTCTCTGAGGTGAACCCGATGAGATAGCTTGCGTTCCATTGCACCGCGTTCTTCGTGTCAAACGGCAAGATGGTGTTGATGATGTTGTTCGTGTTCACGAGCACATTCATGTGTGCGCGTTCGGCCGACGACTCGATAGTGAGATCATCGACGGTGAAATCGACGTGACGTTGTACCTGGTAGACATCGGCATCGTAGTAGGTTTGTTTGTTTTCATCGCTGCCGCGCGTGTAGCTGCGAATCAGCACTTCACCCTTGCCCCACACATCGGCGCTCGCGTTGCTGTCAATGACCATATAGGGCAGGTACACCCCGACCACATTTTCGGGGGTGAACTCTTTCACGAACCTGCGGTGCGCAAAGGTCATGCGCTTGCCAGCGAAGTCTCGAATGCGCTGCACGGCCTGCTCGTGAGTGATCTGAAACGGCAGCACTGCGTCTGGCACGGCCCCGTTAGGCACCTGCTCGTTGATGGTGAGCACGTGCCGACACCAATGGCACCTCATTGCCATGGTCTTGCTCGTGTTGACGACGACTTCTGAGCCGCACCCCGAGCATTTCATCGTGATGAGGCCCGACACGGCAGGGTCAATGTTTGTCGCACCCGATGCGATGATGGTGCCGGTTAAGTCGCTGAGGTTGCCGTCACCAGAGATCGCTGACTCGACCTGAGCTTCAGACCACTCGTGGCGACAAAACAAGCACACAAGCATTCCCGTTGACGGGCGCAACTGAATCTCAGTCGAGCCGCATCGTGGGCACCGGTTCACACCGTCGTCGAGCCGCGTGTTCTGCGTATCAATGACTTGCGGCTCGTTGGGGTCGCGAACTATCCCTGCGTCTTGCAGTGCATCGTGCACCGTTGGGTCGTGTTGCTGATCGCCAGTGCCGGCCTGCGGATCTGCCACCGCTGGCTGCGAGTCTTGCGGCGTCACCTCGGGCGCAGCAGGGGTCGCCTCAGGCTCGCCCTGCGGCACCACCGAGGGGTCACTCATTGTCAACTACCTTCAGATTCCGAGGGCTTTCGCCTTTGCGGCGTCGTAGTCGTCTTGCGTGATCAGACCCCCATCGAGCATCTCTTTCAGCTTGGTCAGCTTCGCCATGGTGTCGTCTTCGGCCGGAGCCGCTGGCGTTGGCGCTGCGGCCGCCGGTGCTGGCTGCCCTGCGGCGCTCTGCGCACCCACGCCGGGTACGGGCTGCTGCAAGCCGGCGAGACCGGCTTGGCCGGCGGCCATACCCATGCCGAAGATGCCCCCCGCGCCACCAGTTTCACCGGCTGATTCGAACCCAGAAGCAACTGAGGCTTGCAGGTTGACGTTGCCACGCTGACCGGCGAGCGCGTCTGCACGCTGCACGTTGCGCAGCAGTTCGCGGGTCATCTCGTCGTATTCGATCGACATAATCGCTGTCGCGATGATCTCGAGGCCACGCCCGGTTGCCCACTGATAGTTCTGTTCAACGGCGGCCGAGAGGCTCTGTGCGAACCCAACCGAGTCTTGCTGAATCTTGGTGATGCGGTTGCCCTTTGACGGGTCATTCGTGTACATCGAGAATGCTGGCGCAAGTGAACCCACGACTTCGTTGAACAGCTGCGAGGCTGCGTCGTTGTCGAGGTCGGTGAAGTCGAATGTGCGCCCGGGTTCGAGGTATGCCGCAGGCATGAAGTTCTTGATGAACAGAATGGGGTCGACAATCTTCAGCGTGTAGGTGCCGCGCGTGATCGCGCCGACCTGGGCGTTCATGTAGGCGTCGTCCCAGTAGATCTCGGATTGCGTTCCGAAGCGGTTGTTCGGCAGCTCCTTGAG
>JAAZHL010000331.1 GCA_012510755.1 Leucobacter sp. | reverse complement strand
GTGCGAACACCCTCGCACTGCGTTGGCTCACGAGCTACGCGAAGGCTCGTCGAGAGAACTCGATGACCGACCGCCTGACGAATGAGATTCTTGACGCTTCAAACGGCCTCGGTGCCGCAGTGAAGCGTCGTGAAGACACGCACAAGATGGCAGAGTCGAACCGCGCGTTCGCTCACTACCGCTGGTAGAAGTCGTCTTGTCATTCTGCGGTTCGCTTTCATGTCGTGCAACGAATGCAGGGCGAACCGCAGAATCTCATTCACACAGTGAGATTCTGCGCCAAAGCACAGAATGACCTTTGGGGCGTGCGATCCTCGCCCCGCAACACCTAAACTTTTAATCCCCACACGAGGAGATCCCTGTGGCACAAGACGTGCTCACCGACCTGAGCAAGGTCCGCAACATCGGCATCATGGCTCACATCGATGCTGGCAAGACCACCACGACCGAGCGCATCCTGTTCTACACGGGTGTGAACCACAAGCTGGGCGAGACCCACGACGGTGGCGCTACGACCGACTGGATGGAGCAAGAGAAAGAGCGCGGCATCACCATCACCAGTGCCGCGGTGACTTGCTTCTGGAACGACAACCAGATCAACATCATTGACACCCCAGGCCACGTCGACTTCACGGTCGAGGTTGAGCGTTCGCTTCGCGTGCTCGACGGCGCCGTTGCTGTCTTCGACGGCAAAGAGGGCGTTGAGCCGCAGTCTGAGACTGTGTGGCGTCAGGCTGACAAGTACGAGGTTCCCCGCATCTGCTTCGTCAACAAGATGGACAAGATGGGTGCAGACTTCTACTTCACCGTAGACACCATCGTGAACCGTCTCGGCGCGAAGCCCCTCGTGATGCAGCTGCCCATCGGCGCAGAAGCTGACTTCGTTGGCGTGGTTGACCTGCTCACCATGAAAGCATTCGTGTGGGAGGGCGACTCGAAGGGCGACGTAACCCTCGGCGCCAACTACGAAACCCAAGAGATTCCCGCTGACCTGCAGGCCAAGGCTGAAGAGTACCGCGCGAAGCTCGTTGAGACCGTGGCTGAGACCGACGACGAACTTCTCGAGAAGTTCTTCGGTGGCGAAGAGCTCACGATCGACGAGATCAAGGGCGGCATTCGCAAGCTGGTTGTCAACAACGAGATCTACCCGGTCTACTGTGGCTCAGCGTTCAAGAACCGTGGCATTCAGCCCATGCTTGACGCAGTGGTTGATTTCTTGCCGAACCCGCTCGACATTGGTGCAATCGAAGCGCACGATCCTCGCGACGAGTCAATCGTCATCGAGCGTCGGCCGAACCGCGACGAGCCTTTCTCAGCACTTGCGTTCAAGGTTGCCGTGCACCCGTTCTTCGGTCGCCTCACCTACGTGCGTGCCTACTCAGGTCACGCCGAGTCTGGCGCCCAGGTCATCAACACGACCAAGGGCAAGAAAGAGCGCATCGGCAAGATCTTCCAGATGCACGCCAACAAAGAGAACCCCGTTGACGAGGTCACCGCGGGCAACATCTACGCAGTGATCGGTCTGAAGGACACCACCACCGGTGACACCCTCAGCGATGCGAGCAGCCCAGTGGTGCTCGAGTCGATGACGTTCCCTGAGCCCGTGATCGAGGTCGCAATTGAGCCCAAGACCAAGGGTGACCAAGAGAAGCTCGGCACTGCGATTCAGAAGCTTGCTGAAGAAGACCCGACATTCCGCGTCAGCCTGAACGCCGAGACCGGTCAGACGGTGATCGCCGGTATGGGCGAGCTGCACCTCGACATTCTCGTCGATCGCATGAAGCGTGAATTCAAGGTCGAGGCAAACGTGGGTAAGCCCCAGGTTGCCTACCGCGAAACCATTCGCAAGACCGTCGAGAAGCACGACTACACCCACAAGAAGCAGACCGGTGGTTCAGGTCAGTTCGCCAAGGTGCAGATCGCGCTCGCGCCGCTCGAGAGCGACGCAGACAAGATCTACGAGTTCGAGGACAAGGTGACCGGCGGTCGCGTGCCTCGCGAGTACATCCCGTCGGTTGACGCAGGCATTCAAGACGCCATGCAGTACGGCATTCTCGCGGGCTTCCCGCTCGTGGGTGTGAAGGCTACTCTGCTCGACGGCCAGTACCACGATGTTGACTCGTCAGAAATGGCGTTCAAGATCGCCGGTTCAATGGCGTTCAAGGAAGCCGCTCGTAAGGCGAACCCGGTGCTGCTTGAGCCAATGATGGCCGTTGAGGTTCGTACTCCTGAGGAGTACATGGGTGACGTCATCGGTGACCTCAACAGTCGCCGCGGACAGATCCAGTCAATGGAGGACGCAAGCGGTGTGAAGGTTGTTCGCGCCCTCGTGCCTCTGTCAGAGATGTTCGGGTACATCGGTGATCTGCGGTCAAAGACCAGCGGTCGCGCGGTGTTCTCGATGACCTTCGACAGCTACGCTGAGGTGCCGAAGGCCGTGGCCGATGAAATCGTTCAGAAGTCTCAGGGCGCATAAACACCGCCCGCCGGTTGGTGAACCGGGTC
>JAAZHL010000330.1 GCA_012510755.1 Leucobacter sp. | reverse complement strand
GCTCTTCCATCTCAACCTCGTAGCCCAACTGCTCGAGCTGATTGGCGAGTAGATAGGCGGTGCTGAGCCCGTCAGTCCACGAAGGAATAAAGCCCAGGGTGATCGTGTCGCCTGCTGTCGACCCGCCAGTGTCACCGCTGTCGCCGGAGTCTGAACCCGAGCCAGAGCAACCGGCAAGTACCAGGCTGGCAGCTGCGCCGAGCGCGAGTGCTGCTGTGAGCTTGGATTTCTTCATTGTGTTTCCTTTCGTTCAACGTGCTCTCACGTTGTGATTGGGATTTTGGGCAGTTTGATGTGCGTGCGTTCATGATCCTTATGGATCAGAAACCCTGAGTCACGACGCAACCGTGAGCTTCTTCTTTGCGCGGCGCATGCCAAGCAAAGACTTCGGGTAGTCGAGTGGGTTGCCAAGCGCGGCCGTCACTCGGTCAAGATAGATCGCGATCACGACAATGCTGAGTCCGGCCTCAACGCCCAGATCAACCCGGCCGGTCGAAACGGCCGTCACTACGTCCTTACCGAGGCCGTTCGCCCCGACGATACCCGCAAGCACCACCATCGAGAGCGCAAGCATAATGACCTGGTTGATGCCGGCCATGATGGTTGGCGTTGCCAGTGGCAACTGAATACCACGAAGGATCTGACCGGGGGTGGCACCGAAGGCATAGCCCGCCTCAACCGTTTCTTTGTCGACGCCACGAATACCGAGCTCGGTGAACCGTACGCCAGGGGGCATCGAAAAGATGATTGTGGCGAAGACGCCGGGCGCGAAACCAATGCTGAAGAACAACACCGCCGGAATTAGCCACACAAATGCGGGCATCGTCTGCATGAAGTCGAGCACCGGCCTGATGAAGGCGCTAAAGCGGTCATTGCGTGCCGCAAGAATGCCGAGCGGTACGGCGAGGATCACCGAGACCAGGGCCGCGACCAAGACGAGGCTCAGGGTTTGCATCGCATTGGGCCAAAAACCCATCGACACGATCAACAAGAACCCGAGTGTTGAACCGACCGCCAACTGCCAAGACCGAACTAGCCAGCCGATCAGGGCGAAGATCACAATCAAGAGTGGGTAGGGCACTGCAAGGAAGAGGTCGACGAGCCCCTCGACCGAGCCTTTAAACACGATCGTAAAGAAATCAAGCAACCACTCAAAGTTTGACCGAAACCAGTCGAGGGCCTGCTTCGTCCAGTCCCCGAGCGGAATCTGGGGCAGTTCGGGGTTCACGAGCGATCCTCCTCGTTCGTTGCTGCGAGACGCTCGATATCGCCTGGCGCAGCGTGCTCGGCAAGTGTTTCAGTGATGGTCGCGGCCGGCACATCTGGTGTCGGCTCAATAATGGGAATTTCAGTCGTGGTCGTTGGCAGATCAGCGAGTGCTGCGAGCAAAGTCACCCGCGGCACGACGCCGATGAGCCGATCTTGGTCATCGGTCACTGCGACAGGAAGATGGCTTTCGATCGCGAGTTCAAACAGTTCTGCGATGTGCTGGTCTTTCTTGACGACACCCGGTGCCGGTCGCAAGCGCGCGGTGAGATCGGTGCCGCCCTCACGCACCTGCCGCAGCACGTCTTTGTCGCGAACGACGCCGAGCAGTTTTCGCCCGGCGGTGGTGACGAAGCATGCCGAGGTTTGCAGGTCGCGCATCATCTTGAGCGCGCTCCGCGGGCCAGCTGAGGCGAACACGACGGCATGCGGGGGTTCCATCACGTCGGCGGCCGTGAGCACCCTGGCTCGGTCGACGTCTTGCACGAACTGTGCGACATAGTCGTTGGCAGGGTCGGTGAGAATCTCGTTCGGCGTGCCGATCTGCACGATTCGTCCATCACGCATGACGGCGATGCGATCCCCGAGAAACATAGCCTCGTTGAGATCGTGGGTGATGAACACAATCGTCTTATTGAGCTCTTGTTGCAGCTCAACGAGCTGTTCTTGCATCTCTCGGCGAATCAGGGGGTCAAGCGCCGAGACCGCTTCGTCCATCAGCAAAATGTCGGTGTCGGCGGCAAGCGCACGCGCGATGCCCACTCGTTGCTGCATGCCGCCAGAGAGCTCGCCGGGAAGGCTGGTCTGCCACCCAGCTAACCCAACTCGTTCGAGCCAGTGCTGTGCGCGACTGCGGCGCTCATCTGCATTCACTCCCTGCAGTTCAAGTCCGTAGGCCACGTTGTCGATGACGGTTCTGTGCGGCAGCAACGCAAAGTGCTGAAACACCATGGACATGCGGGTGCGTCGTAGGTCGCGAAGCTCCTTTGCATCGCGACCCACAACCTCTTCGCCGAGCACCTTGATTGAGCCGGCAGTTGTGGGGTTCAGTCCGTTCAGCATGCGAATGAGTGTGGACTTGCCCGATCCTGACAGGCCCATCACGACAAATATTTCGCCTGGCCGGACGTCAAAACTTGCATCAATGACTGCTGCGGTGCCCAAGCTACGCACCTCGTCGCGGGTTGCACCAGCCTGCAACTTTGCGACTGCCTCGCGTGGCCGCTTGCCGAAGACCTTGTACGCGCCCTGCACCGACACTGCGGGCGTCAACATTTCATCAGGCAGTTGGGCAGGGGCCGCCTCGCCGATAGTGGGGCTGCTCACACTTTTCTCCTTAGCACTTGCATCGGCATGAAAATGGCATAGCAAAAGGCACCGGCAGCTTGTGGCAAAATAGGCGCCACAAATCCGGTGGCCCTTCGAAGGGCCGGTTCATGTATTGCGAAGGCGACTACATCACTGCAAGAAGGCCATCCGCCGCATCGACTCTCGACACGCACGGAACAGATGGCACGAGTCTCAAACACGTGAAATCGCACTCTACGCTTCCTTCGACGCTAGCAAGCAAGCAGGGGCAACCGCAAGGTGAGGTTAGCTAAATGCCGGTCGGAAACACCCAGGTATTTGTTGTTGATCAGGTGTTATATGGCAAATGCCATTGTTATCCAGTCGTTATATGACGGGGGCTACGGTGTCGCGAAGCTGCTCACCAGATCGTCACGCACCCACTGGACATCTTCAAATCTTGTCGCCGCAGCGGTGAACTGGGAGTCGTGAATTAAGAGATATGAGTTTGCCGCTGAGCCAGGCTGGTCATTCCAAGTCGGGTCAACTGACAGCCAGGTGCCATCGATATTCACTTTGTTCCATGCGTGTGAACCGCCGCTGAGCACCTCGCCGGTGACCACATAAGTCTCGACCCCTGCCTCGTTCATGAGGGCACTATATGCCTGTGCATAGCCGAGACAGACAGCGAGCAGATCAAGCAGGGCGCCGTTAGCCTGCCATGCTGAAGCGAGACTCGCAATCTCACCACCGGTTTGGCTCTGCGCGAGCGCCTCATAATCGTACTCGGTATGAGCAATGAGCCAATTGTTCAACGCCACGGCACGTTCGCTCGCAGACATGTCATCGGACACAACTTCGGCTATCACCGCGTGCACCCGGTCGGCCAATGCCTGTTGCATCTGGCTGCGCTCGGAGTCGTCGAGAGAGTAATGCAGGCGGTAAATCACTCGTGAGCGATCAGCGCCGATAACCGGATTGAAGCGCACCGCGCGGTCGATCGGCACCCCGACTGCATAGGGGTTTTGGTAGTAGGCCTCGTAGTACGCGTCACTGAATGATTGAGCACCGGGTACTGATTGAAAGTCGGTGACGTCAATAAACTCGCTGCCGGCGACGAGGTGGCCAGCGATGAACTTTACATACTCGTCTGAGCCGTACACCGGATATTTTGTATCTGCGGGTGCGCTTGCGAGTTCGAACGCTTCGGCGATCTCTTCTGGGCTGCCTGAAATGACTGCGTAGTCTGCCAAGCCAGTGTTCGGAGTGAGCGATGTAGCCTCAGCGTTGAATCGTTCAACAAATGCCGCTGGGTCAGGTGCTTCGGTGTCTCGGAAATAGACGGTGAATTCTTCGCCGAGCATCGTGCCGACAGCTTCAAGCTTGACGCTCCATTCGCCGCCGTGATCCTCGATACCGTTCTCGGGAATACGTGCCTGAGTAAGGCGCGTGATGCCATCGAGCCCGGTGAAGGCGTAGCTTCGAGGAATCGCTTCAGGGTCGTACATGCTGCGAGCAAAGCCCATTTCAAACATGGCGTTCATCGCGGTACGCTGCGGCAGCGGGCCCGCCAGTGATGAAGCATCAACTTCGCCAATGTGCGAATAATTATTGTCGCCGACAGCGATCACGCCCCAGGCGAAGCCGCTCTGTTCATACTTTGGCAATCCCTCGGCGGTGAAAGTCCACGCAGGGTCAGCAAACATCTGATCTGCGCTGTCGCCGTCATAGAGTTGCAGACCGGCGTTTTGTGTGGCGGGATAGGCAGAGGCCATGTTGGCTTCTGTCAACAGCATCGAGTTCCATTCGGTTTCAGTGGTTTCACCAAATACCGCATAGTGACGGTAGTCACGGTCGTCGGTTTTGACACCGGTACTGCCCACCACCACGTAGCGGGTCGCGCCGGGTACTGTGTCCCAGCTGAGCGTGAGCGTGCCATTGGTCGGGTCAACCTCAGCCGACACAGTTGCAGAATCGAGTTCTGCCTGAGCAGAAATCTTCGTTACGACGGGTGTCTCGAGCAACTCGCCGTGCTCATCGATCTTTCGCACCAGGTAATACTCTGGCTGCAGGCCCCACGCGCCAATCGCACTGCCCTCGGGCATTAGATTCACCGTGCGGCCGTTTGTGTACACCGTTGAAGACTCGAAGGGGTTGAGCCGCAAATCGGCGCCGGGTGAATCTTGCGACACATAGACGCCGGCAAGCCTCGTCAGTAGCGGGTCAAGGTACAGGCTGAATGCCCAGGCGTCGTTGCCGCCTTCTGCTGCAGTGCGGGCGGCATAGTCATAATCGGCTGCAAAAGTGAGCGAGACTTCTCGGTCGAGACCGCTCAGCGGTTCGGTATATGCCACATCTGCCGCAGCTGTAGCAACCGTCGCAGTGGGCAGCGCCACGGTTGACGGTGCCGCAAACAGGCGAATCGCGACAATTGCCACTGTGATGAGCAGCGCGACTGCAAGCACACTTGCACCAACAGTGACTAAAGCGCGGCGGCGAGGTCGCGGCTCGG
>JAAZHL010000329.1 GCA_012510755.1 Leucobacter sp. | reverse complement strand
TCGCTAAGCAGCGCAACCGGCTGAGCGTGCAAGCCGAGGCCGGGCATGCCGAAGCTGAGCGTGCCAGGCAAGCCCTGCACGATGCGGCAGGTGGCGAAGACGCGGTGGCCGAAGAAGTGCAACGAGCAGCTGCTGCGGTTGCCGAGGCTGAAGCGCGACCGCGTCCGATCTTTGACGCGAGCGAGCGTGACGATGTATACGCAGAGGTCGAACGGGCCCGCGCGTTTGAGGTTGAGCGACGTCTTGAGCTCGAAACCGCGCGTGAGCGGGCCCGAGCAGCTGAAGCCACTCACCGCATGCTCGTCGAACAGTTCGAGGCCGAACAGCAAGCGGCCCACGAGGCGGCCCGCCGCGCGGTGCTGCGAACTCGGCAGGTGCAGCGAGCCGAGAGAGTGGCAAGCCTCGTGCCAGCCTTGCTCGACTCGTGCGATCGTTCACTTTCTGAAGCACGTGTTGCCCAGCAGTCGGCCGAGCAAGAACGCGCAAAACACAGCCAAGAATTGACGCTGCTGCGCGCTGAGGAATCTGAACTGCGGGGTCGTTTGCAGCAGCTCACCGATCGAGTGCACGGCGCTGAACTCAAGAGTTACGAGCGTAAGCTACAGCTGTCGAGTTTGCTCGAGCGGGCCGGCAATGAGCTCGGACTGGTCGAAGACGTGCTCGTCGCAGAATATGGTCCTGCCACCCCGATTCCGGTGGGTGCCGCGGTTTCCACACAGAATGGCGAGGCTTCCGGGCAGGGCGACGAGGTTGCTGCCGCGCAGCATGGCGAGATCAGCTTCGCACAGAATGATGGGGAAGAGAGCCCACAATTCGTAGCCTTCAACCGCGCAGAGCAGCAACGTCGTCTTGCCCAGGCAGAGAAGCGCCTCAGCGAACTCGGCCGCATCAACCCGCTCGCACTCGAGGAGTTCGCGGCGCTCGAACAACGCCACAGCTTTCTCGCCGAACAACTGCAAGATCTCACCAAAACCCGTGCAGACCTGCTCACGATCATCGGTGAACTCGACGACAAAATGCAGGGCATCTTTGCCGAGGCGTTCGCTGACACTCAGGCTGCGTTCGCAGAGGTATTTCCGATCCTCTTCCCAGGCGGTTCTGGGCACGTCGAACTCTCGAACCCAGACGACTTGCTGAGCACCGGCATCGAAATGACAGTGAAGCCAGCCGGTAAGAAGGTGGAGCGGCTCTCGCTGTTGTCTGGCGGCGAACGGTCGCTCGCGGCGGTAGCCTGGCTGATCGCGATCTTTCATGCCAGACCCAGCCCGTTTTACATCATGGACGAGGTCGAAGCTGCCCTTGATGATGCGAACCTCGGGCGCTTGTTGCAGGTGTTTGAGGGACTGCGTGAGAACTCGCAACTGATCGTGATCACCCACCAAAAGCGCACGATGGAAATCGCAGATGCACTCTATGGTGTCTCGATGCGCAGTGACGGAATTTCGGCCGTGGTGGGCCAAAGAATTGGGCAAGAAGAGGCCTGATCGGTCGATGTGGCGAGGCCGCGAATCATTCGAACGGGTGAGAAGCATGGTACCTAGGTTCGATGTGTGAGTGCGGGGTTGGCACGTAGCTTTGGCTTCAGAGGGTCAGATTGGCCCGAAGAAGGGAAGGCCATGATCGAGGCACGACACCTCAGCAAACGCTATGGCACGAAGACGGCGGTCAACGATGTCACTTTTTCGCTGACGCCGGGGCAGGTGACGGGGTTTCTGGGGCCAAACGGCGCTGGCAAATCGACCACCATGCGCATGCTGATGGGCTTGGATCGCCCCACCTCAGGCAGCATCACCGTGCTCGGCAAACCGTACGCTGAGCATCGCAACCCGCTCAACGTGGTTGGCGCGCTGCTCGATGCGAAGGGCGTGCACCCGGGCCGATCGGCACGCAGTCATCTGCGGGCGCTTGCCGCGACTCACGCGATCAGCGATGCGCGGGTGAACGAGGTGCTGCACCTCACCGGGCTCGCATCGGTTGCCAATAAGCGCGTGGGCGGCTTCTCGTTGGGCATGGGGCAGCGGCTCGGCATCGCGGCCGCGCTGCTCGGTGACCCGCAGGTGCTCGTGCTTGACGAACCGGTGAACGGTCTCGACCCAGACGGAGTGTTGTGGGTGCGCAATTTTGTGCGTGACTATGCCGCGCAAGGGCGCACCGTGCGGCTGTCGAGTCATTTAATGAGCGAGATGGCACAGACAGCAGACCACGTGATCGTGCTCGGGCGCGGCTCGGTGATCGCCGATGCGCCGATCACCGAACTCATCGCTTCGGGCGGCACACAGGCACAACGATTGGTGCGTGTGTCTTCACCCGAATCGATCAGGCTCGGTGAACTGCTGCGGGCTGAAGGCGCGCGCAGCACACAGCACAGCGATACCGACGAGTTGCAGATTGAGGCAATGCCTGCTGAGCGTGTCGGTGAAATCGCCGCGGCCCACGGCATTGTGCTGCACTCGCTTGTCACCGAAGCCGCCTCACTTGAGCAGGCCTATCTCGAACTGACTCGGGGCGAGCTCGAGTACGCAGCAGCATAGAAGCATAGAAAAGAGCGAATCATGACCACTGCAACCCCCATTACCTCTTCTCTTCCGACTGCTCGTTCGGCCTCACCGCTGCACAACAGCCAGCCAGTGCGCGGCAGGCTCACGTTTGACGGTGTGCTGCGTAGCGAGTGGATCAAACTGCTCTCACTGCGTTCAATTCGCTGGTCGATCTTGCTGATGCTCTTGATCAGCTGGGGCGGTGCCGCACTCATCAGCTTTGCCGTGGCCGACACAGAGTTTGCGACCGCCGAGGCAATGCCATCGCTGCTCGCGCAATCTGCCACGTTTGGCAGCAACATCACCGTACTCATTATGGGGGTATTGGGTGTGCTTGCGGCAACGAGCGAATACTCGAGCGGCATGATCCTCTCATCACTTGCTGCAGTGCCACGACGCACACCAATGTTCGCGGCCAAAGCGCTGGTTGTCGCAGTGCTGGCGCTGCTCGTGGGCGCGGTGAGTACCTTCGGCGGCGGACTCATTGCAGCTGCCATCTTCGGGGGCACCGCATTCAACACGCTCGCCGACCCTGCGGTGCTCGTGTCAATGCTCGGCACCGCACTGTTTCTGATGCTTGCGACGCTGCTCGCGCTCGGCATCGGCGCCTTGCTGCGCTCGGGGGCAGGAGCGATTGCTGTGGTTGTCGTATTGCTGTTTGTCGCCACACTGGTGTTTCAAATACTCGGCATCACCGGCTGGGCATGGGTGCCTGACTTCGCGCAATGGCTGCCCTCTGACCTCGGCTATGAACTTTCGACGAGTGCCCTGTTGCCCGCCGATACTCCGGCAGAGGCGCGTGGCGTGGGATACTGGGCGGCATTGGGCGGTTTGACCGCGTGGGCGGCAGCGGCCCTCATACCGGCCGCCATTCTGTTCAAGACGAGAGACGCGATGTGAGCAATCCCAACGAATACACCCCCGGTGAACTCGCGTTACCGCGCCCGCCGGGGGTGTTTCGGCGGTGGCTCACCGCGCACCCCCGCGCCGTCGACTGGGTGATCGTTGCGACCTACCTGTTCGGTAGCGCCGTCATGCTGCTCATTATGGTCGTTTTTCTCTTGAACGTTGACGCCTTTCTGGCTGTCGAGGGTGACACCCCAGACGATGCAGAATTTTCTCAAGCGTTGGTGAAGGCCGGGCATCTCACCTTTGGGTGGGGCGCTGTCATGCTGTTGAGTGTGGCGCTGGTCGCCGCCGCGCTTTTGTATCGTCGTCGTTACCCGGTCGTCGGAGTCGTGCTGGTGTCACTGCTGATGTATCTTGACCTCGGGCTGCTCGTAGTAGGCAACACAGTCGCCCTCGCGTTGCTTATGTTTGCAGTGCCGGGCTATCGGGGAGTGAAAGCCGGGTGGCTCGCATTTGCTGCAGCAGTGCTATTGGCCATCGGGTACTCGGTGCTGACAAACGGTATGGGGGGAGTGGTCGGCCCCGAAGGGATAGCTGTCACCGCGCCGTCCGAAAGCGTGACCGACCTGGTCATTGCTACCGGTTTCAACTCTGCGTGGCTCTTGGCGGTGCTCATGGTGGGACTCAACGTCGGCAACAGAAAACGCTACGTTGAGGCACTCATTGATCGGGCACACCAGCTAGCTCGTGAACGTGAACAGCGGGCACAGCTTGCTGCCGCGGCCGAACGCAATCGTATTGCCCGAGAAATGCACGACATCGTGGCGCACTCGCTGTCGGTGGTGGTGACCCTCAGCGAAGCAGCTTCGGTCGCCATTGACACACAGCCACAGGCAGCAAAAAGCGCCATGCAGCGGGCCTCAGAC
>JAAZHL010000328.1 GCA_012510755.1 Leucobacter sp. | reverse complement strand
CTTGCCCACTAAAAAATGCGTGCGCGTCGAGCATCGTCAGATCGAGCACCTGAGCGACGATCTTGCCTCCGTGCGTGTAACCCAGCACTTCTGGGCTGTAGAGCTTGCCCTCGCACTCTTCTCACGTGACTGCGACCCCAGCCATCATGACGAGGTCAGTGTAGATCACGCCAGCGCCGTTGCACGCGGGGCAGGCGCCTTCACTGTTGGCGCTGAAGAGCGCGGGCTTCACCCCATTGGCCTTGGCAAATGCGGTGCGCACGGGGTCGAGAATGCCGGTGTAGGTGGCGGGGTTCGAGCGGCGTGATCCTTTTATTGCACTCTGATCAACCACGATCACGCCCTCACCTCCCGCAACCGAGCCGTGAATGAGCGAGCTCTTGCCAGAGCCAGCGACGCCCGTGACCACGGTCAGCACCCCCAGGGGAATGTCAACGTCGACGTCGCGCAGATTGTGCCGATTGGCGCCTCGCACCTCGATCGCGCCAGTTGCTTCGCGTACCTCTTGTTTGAGTTGAGCGCGGTCGTCGAGATGCTTGCCGGTGATTGTTGCTGAGTCGCGCAACCCCTCAAGCGGCCCCTCGTAGCAGATCTCACCACCCGAAGAACCTGCTGCGGGCCCAAGATCGACGACGTGATCGGCGATGGCGATCATCTCTGGTTTGTGCTCGACCACCAGCACAGTGTTGCCCTTATCGCGCAACTGCAGCAGCAGCTCATTCATGCGTTGAATATCGTGCTGGTGCAGCCCAATCGACGGCTCGTCGAAGACGTAGGTCACGTCGGTGAGGCTTGACCCCAGGTGCCTGATCATCTTGGTGCGCTGCGACTCGCCCCCGCTCAGCGTGCCTGCTGGTCGATCGAGGCTCAGATAGCCGAGGCCGATGTCAACGAACGAATTCAGGGTGTTGCGCAGGCTCTCAAGCAGCGGCGCAACCGTGGGCTCGTCGAGGCCCTGCACCCACTCGGCGAGATCGCTGATCTGCATCGAACAGGCGTCAGCGATGCTGATGCCGTCGATCTTTGACGAACGCGCGAGCTCAGTGAGACGTGTGCCCTCGCACTCGGGGCAGGTGTCGAAGGTGATCGCACGGTCGACGAAGGCGCGAATGTGCGGTTGCATCGCCTCACGGTCTTTCGACAGCATCGATTTCTGAATGCGGGGTATCAGCCCCTCATAGGTGATGTTGATGCCGTCGACCTTGATTTTCGTGGGCGCTTGGTAGAGCAGGTGGTCGAGTTCTTTCTGGCTATATTTGCCCAATGGTTTGTCGGGGTCGAAGAAGCCGCTGCCGATGTAGACGCGGCCATACCAGCCTTCCATCGAGTAGCCGGGCACCGTGATGGCGTTCTCATTCAGCGACTTGCTGGCGTCGAACACAGCAGTCAGGTCGAAGTCGCTCACCTGCCCGCGCCCCTCGCAGCGGGGACACATGCCGCCTACGATGTTGAAGCTGCGGCGCTCTTTGACCTTGCGACCGCCCTTGTCGAGGGTGACCGCACCCGCCCCGCTGATCGAGGCGACGTTGAAAGAAAAGGCCTTGGCCGGACCAATGTGTGGCTGCCCGAGCCTGCTGAAGAGAATGCGCAGCATGGCGTGAGCGTCGGTCGCGGTGCCGACGGTTGAGCGAGGGTCAGCGCCCATGCGCTGCTGGTCAACGATGATGGCGGTCGTAATGCCGTCGAGCACGTCGACGTCGGGGCGTGCCAGGGTAGGCATGAACCCCTGCACGAACGTTGAATAGGTTTCGTTGATCAGGCGCTGCGATTCGGCAGCGATCGTCGAGAAGACCAGTGAACTCTTGCCGGAACCCGACACCCCGGTGAAGACAGTCAGGCGCCGCTTCGGAATCTCGATGCTCACGTCTTTGAGGTTGTTTTCGCGGGCCCCATG
>JAAZHL010000327.1 GCA_012510755.1 Leucobacter sp. | reverse complement strand
GCGTATGTGTGCGCACGGCGCTGAGCCCAGCTCGCGTTCGGGGCGTGCCCGCAGACATCGCGCCGACTGAAGACACCATCACTGCCATCGAGAGAAAGTCAGCAAACTCAGGTTCTTCATCGATGTCAAACGAGATCGTCTCTCCCCCACAATGCAGTCGAAGATATCGCAGCGCGAAGGCATACACGACCGTCACCCAAGAGGCTCCGACCGTGCCCACTACGAGCAGCGGCAGCCAGAGGCCACCCGAACGGGCGCCAATGATTGATGCGAGTATCGACACGAGCATGGCTGCTCCAGCAGCAAACATGGCCCACTCTTCAGGCGTACGAAGCCCAATCACTCGGGATACTCCGCTTGCACCGCTTTGATGCTGTAGCGCGGCGACCGCCTTCACATCTATGGCAGACGTGCGTGAGAATACCAAGTGCGTCCACACGAGATAGATCACGAAAAAGACCATGAAGGCCGTACACATCAGAGTGAATACGAGGCCAACATCAAAATTCGTGTTGGCACCGACCATCGGAATGAGAGCGGCGATCAGAATCGGCAACGACACAAGCGTCGCAATGCCCCCTCGAAAGCCGTCGTCGTACCGCAAAGCAACAGGTCGTGCAGGTCGTCGTCTCACCATCACATCAACTCTAGCGTTCGCGAATCAGTGGCTTGAGCGGGTCACCGCACGCGCGCGATATCAGCTATAACGGCATTCGTCGCGCGCACGAGTTCGGCCGGGGCAAGCTCAAGATCGAGCCCTCGCCGACCGCCAGACACCAGCACTGTAGTGAATTGCAGTGCGGTAGCGTCGAGCACCGTCGGCAGCACGGTGCGCTGCCCAAGCGGGCTGATGCCTCCCACCACGTAGCCGGTCTTTCGCTCAGCCAGCTTCGGGTCGGCCATCACTGCCTTACGCGCTCCAATCGCCCCCGCAAGCGCTTTCAGGTCGAGCAAACCAGCCACTGGCACGATGCCTACCACGAGTGATCCATCTGCTTCAACGAGCAACGTCTTGAACACTTGATCTGCAGACACCCCCAGCGCAGTTACTGCTTCTGCCCCAAACTCAGTCACTGTCGGGTCGTGTTGGTATTCACGCACATCGAATGCAATGCCTAATTTCACGAGCTGCGCCGTCGCCGGAGTCTGCCCAGCAGATTTCTTTTTCGCCATGCAATTAGCCTATGTCCGCTGGTACTGCGATTCCGCTGGTACTGCGATTCGGCTGGCCCAGCCACGCGGCGAGCTATGCGTCCAGCCACACCGATATTCGGTTTCTCGCGTTCTTCGAACCCCCGCTAGCTACCGAGACGCTTGCGCAGCAACTCGATGCGCTGCTGCAACTGAGTCACGCTTGCCTGTGCCACCGCAGGCCCCCCGCATATTCGCCGCAGTTCTGCATGTACCGCACCGTGTGGCTCACCCGAGACCCGCGCATACATGCCCACGAGGCTGTTCAACAGACGACGCTGCTCGCCAAGTGTCCGGTGGAGTGCTTGCGGGGGTTCTGCGCGTTCTGGGGCGTGCTCAGTAATACCCTGCCGTGCAGCCGCGCGTTTTGCTTGGCGCGCCTGCCTCTGCAGCAGCAGCGTGCGCACTTCATGGGGCTCGAGCACCCCCGGCAGGCCAAGAAAATCGAGCTCTTCTTCGCTCTCGACCTCGGCATAACCACCAAACTCCGCTCCATCAAACACCGCCCGGTCAAAATGGGCATCAGACGCGATCGCTTCATATTTGAAGTCGTTTGTGAGCTCGTCAGATGCACGGTCTTCCCGTTCCG
>JAAZHL010000326.1 GCA_012510755.1 Leucobacter sp. | reverse complement strand
CCACTACCGCGCCAAGCAGCTGTTCGTCTTCGGCGATGCGCTCGCCTGCAGGAAAGACGACATGGGTGTCGCTATATGCTGACTTCTCGCCCATGTCAGTCAACACTCGCTGCCAGGTTTCGGCCATGAGGTTGCTCGGCAGTTGCGGTCGCACGTCTGGGTGCATGAGTGTTTCGAGCTCGTCGTAGTGAGCCGACGAGATGAGGTCGAAAGTCCGTTCTGTGAGAGTGGTTAGTTGTGCGATTGACAAAGGTGCTCCTGTAATTTTCTTGCCTGTGGCGGGGTTGGTGACTTCTGCGAATCGCTTGAAGGCGGCCTGTCTTGACATGCCAAGGGTTGCGCCGATTTCGGCCCAAGTATGCCCGTTGCTGCGCGCCTGTAGAACTGCCGTCCTCAGCTGATCACGTGCGCTTTCAAGCCCTCGCTGGGCGTCTTCGATGTGCTTCACGCAATCAGTCAACCAAAGGTTGACGGTAGTGGCAACCAAGAGTTGACGCGATCCTCGCTTCTGCCTGCGTGAACCCAGCCGTCAATGCTCTTCTGCCGCTGCCGCCTAACCCTCTAAGCCGAGATCGCTCAGCTCATTACGCGCACGAATCTCGCGACGCAGGTCGGTGAGTGAGAGCGTCATCCAGTGAGGTGGAATAACCAGCGATTCAGGGTCAATATCGTGAATCGAATTCTTGCCCAACCAGGTCAGTGCCGAGGCGGTCTCAGTGGTGAGCAACTCGAGCATGCGCACGACGCCCTCGTGGCCGGCAGCGAGCAGGCCGTACACGTATGCGCGCCCAACCGACACTGCCTTCGCGCCCATCGCCATCGCCTTGACCACATCAGTGCCGTGACGTATGCCGCCATCAATGACCACGTCAATGTCGTCGCCGACAGCTTCAATGATCTCGGGCAAGGCTCGCAAGGTGGGAATGGTGCCGTCAAGCATGTTGCCGCCGTGATTCGATACGACGATTCCGGTGGCACCATATTCGACAGCTTTGCGCGCCGATTCAACAGATACGACCCCTTTGACGATGATAGGGGCGTCCCAGATCTCGCGAATCCAGGGAATATCTTCGAACGTTGGCGTTTCGCCGTAAATTGCACCTGCCGCCTCAAGAAATGGCATTGCTTGACCGTTTGCGCTGCGTGCGGTGGCCACAGGTGGAATCTCGAGCCCGCCGCGCATGATGAGATCTTTCATCCATGCAGGCTTGTTCCAAACTTGAGGCAAGAACTTTACCGCTTCTTTGAGATTGATTTGCAACGGCAAGTTCGCTCGTTTGGTGATGGGGATCTCGCGGCCAGTGTTTGGCGCCGCGCTATCGGCGATGATGACCAAACCTGCGGCGCCCGCATCGCGAGCCCGCTCGATGGTGGGAGCTGTGGCGTCACGGCCACCGATGTAGTAAAGCTGTTGATAGACCGGACCAGTGGCGTGAGTCATTGTCTCTTCGATAGAGGTGTTGCTCACCCCGCTGAGAAATTGAATTGTGCCAAACTTGCTGGCTGCCTGTGTCACCGCGAGTTCGCCATCTTGATGGCCGATTTTGAGCGCACCGACCGACGACAAGATGATCGGAATGTCGATGTCATGCCCAAACACACTGGTCGAGATATCAGGTGCGGGGTGGTGCACGCCAGATAGTGGTTTGAGCAACACCTCTTTGAACGCCTGTTCGTTGAGCGTGCTGGTGACGCTTGGGCCGCTGCCGCCTTCAAAGTACTGAAAAATCGAGGCTGGAAGCCGCTTCTTCGCAAAGTATCTCGCGTCATCGACGGAATGGATTCGTTCGGCTGCGTTCATGGCGTACCCCTTTTCTCACTGTATGTGCCGAACTCACAGCAGTTGAGAGAGCCAACGCTGCGTGGCACATCTTGATATCCAGGCTACGCGGTAAGAGTGCTTTCTGCAGCGGGGTGGACGAGTAGGGCTGGCAAAGCTATTGTGCACAAGCCGCGAAGTTTGGCGTGTTGGCGTAGTGTCTGCGTGCACCGCAGTGCAAGCCGAGTCGGGAGACTTGCCCTAACTCGTGCCCGCAAGCCCCGGCCAGATGCTGGGCATTGAGGTGAGAATCTGGTCGACACAGATCGCAAGCAAAATCAGGCCAAAGAGCTTCTGAAAGATCTCCATGCCTGCCGGGCCGAGCGCCTTTGCGAGATATGGCGCAAAGAAAAAGATCACCGCGGTGGCGACCGCCGAAGCAAGCACAATGACGAGACCCCAAAGGTAGTCAGTCAGCGCTGGGTTCTCTTTTGCGAACGCAATGACCAGAGCGATAGCGCCAGGGCCCGCGACGACCGGCATCGCCAGGGGAACAATCGCCGGGCTGCCACTATTCTTAGTTGGCAAGATCGAGCCGGTCTTCGTCATCATCGCCCAGGCAATCGTGGCGACAAACAAGAAGCCAGCAATCTTGAGAGCAGCCACTCCGATGCCGAAGAACTGCAAAATGAGAGAGCCGAGCAGCAACGAGACGGCGAGTACTGAGAACACGCCAACACCGGTCATCAGAGCGATGCGCCGTTGCTGCGCGATTGATTTGTCGGCAGTGACGCTCAGAAACACCGGAATCGTTCCGATGGGGTTACAAATCGTAAAGAGAGCTACCCCTGCGGTGATGAGCGCTGTCTCGTCGATGGTCGCTCCTTCGTTTGGCGCATGAACTCGCGTTCAGTCTATCGATGCGGCCAACGACACACTGAGTTTAGTCTTCGGCGGCCGTGAAATTGAGCGACAGCGAGTTCATGCAGTACCGGTCACCAGTCGGGGTTCCAAAACCGTCAGGAAATACGTGCCCCAGATGGCCGCCGCACTTCGCACAGCGCACCTCGGTGCGCTGCATACCGTGGGTGTTGTCTTCGAGCAGTTCGACCGCGTCAGGGCGCACCGACTCATAAAAGCTCGGCCAGCCGCAGTGCGAGTCAAACTTCGTGCCGCTCACAAACAGCTCATTGCCACACCCGGCACAGGTGTAGATGCCTGCGCGATCCTCGTCGAGAAGCTCACCAGTCCACGCACGCTCAGTCGCAGACTCACGCAACACCGCATATTGCTCTTCACCCAGCTCTGCGCGCCACTCTTCTTCAGACTTCTTGACTTCGTATGCCATGCCTCAAGTGTACGCCGCTGGTCGCATCAAGCCGAAGCGAATGCGACCGAGGCGTAACAACGTGACACATTGTGACACAGCACGATGCTACTGTCGCCGCCCACTGGCTAGGCTGGCACCATGACTGACGCCGCAACCCGTGCTCGACCAGATTCGCGTTCGCAAGCCACCTACCAGGTGCGTCTTGGGTGGGGGCACGCCGGGCTCTCACAGCTTGCACAGTCGGGCATCGTGATCGTGGTCGACGCGATCGGTGAGGCAGACGAACTGGCCGCGGCGGCTGCTGAACTGGGGCATGCACCGACCGTGTTTCGGGCGTCACTGCGAAATGCCACCGCTACCGCGCGTGCAGCCTACGAAGAGCAGGTTGCCCGTGGCGGCCGCACCGCGATCAACCTCGTGCTTGCAGGTGACGAAGACGGGGCATTCGCTGTCGAGGACTATCTCGCGGCTGGGGCCGTCGGCGATGCCCTCTCGGCGCTCGGCATCGACCACTCGGCGCCAGACGTTGCCGTCGCAACCGAGGGCTTTCGGCCGCTCACGCGCGCGCTTAAGCACTTGCTCTCTGCGAGCGCTGCAGGTCTTGCGCTCGCAGAGGCAGGTCGCCGCGACGAGGTGAAAGCTGCGGCCGAGCTTGATGCCGACCCCGTGGCTGTTCGCTTCGCGAACTAGCGTCTCGCCGTAGCCTTTCGTCAGCTACTTCGATACGACCTGACGCTTCGACGAGATCACGCCGGTATCAAACCCTGCGAGGTGCAGCCCGCCGTGAAAACGAGCGTGCTCGATCTTGAGGCAGCGGTCCATCACCACGTCAAGCCCCGCATTCTCGGCGATTGCGGCGGCCTCTTCGTTCCACGAACCGAGCTGCAGCCACAGCGTCTTCGCGCCCACCTCGACGGCCTCGCGGGCGACGCCAGGCAAGTCATCATGCTTGCGAAAGACGTCGACCACGTCGGGTACGACAGGCAGGTCAGCGAGCGAGTCGTAAACCTTGCGGCCGAGAATCTCGTCAGCGACCGGGTTCACGAAATACACATCGTAGGGTGAGCTCGACAGCAGATAGGTCGACACGAAGTAGCTTGCTCGTGCAGGGTTCGCCGAAGCGCCCACGATCGCGATCGACTTGGCGCGGCGCAGCATGGCGAGGCGCTCTTGAGCGCTCGGCCCCTGCCATGTGCGGACCAAGGCGCTGCTCGCGCTCGCCGCCCCTGGCGCGGGCAGGGCGCAGGCATCGCCCTGGGCTGCGGGGTTCGTTGCGTCGCTCATCGGGTTTCTCCTGTCGCGATGGTGAGGGCCTGGTCGAGATCCCACAAGATGTCTTCGGGGTCTTCGATGCCCACAGAAATACGAATGAGGTCGGCTGGCACTCCGGCCGCTGCAAGCTGCTCGGGTGTCAGCTGCTGGTGGGTGGTTGATCCTGGGTGAATCACCAGCGTGCGCGCGTCGCCAATGTTGGCGAGATGACTTGCCAACTGCAGCGACTCGATGAACTTTTCGCCGGTCTCGAGCGCGGCTTGCGTGCGTGCTGCGTCGGTCTCGTATGTGCCTGTCGGGCGTACGCCGAAGGCGAACACCGAGCCGGGGCCCAGCGGAAGATACTTTTGCGCGCGTTCCTGGTGCGGGTGGCCGTCGAGCCCTGCCCAGGTGACAAATGACACACGAGGATCATCGGCCAGCCACTCAGCGACGATACGCGCATTGGCCACGTGAGCGTCGATGCGCTGCGGCAAAGTCTCGATGCCCATCAGCAGGTTGAACGCGGCGGTCGGCCCGAGCGAGGGACCGATGTCGCGCAGCTGCTCGCTGCGCAGCTTCGTGAGAAAACCGTATTCGCCGAAGTTGTCCCACCACTTGATGCCGCCGTATGAGGCGACGGGTTCTGTCATTGAGGGGAACTTGCCGTTGCCCCAGTCGAACTTGCCGGCCTCGACGACGACGCCGCCAAGGGTGGTGCCGTGGCCGCCCAAGAACTTGGTGACCGAGTGAATCACGATGTCGGTGCCGTGCTCGATCGGGCGCACGAGGTAGGGGGTGGCGAGGGTTGCGTCGACGACCAGCGGAATCCCGGCCTCGTGTGCGACCTCGGCGAGACCCTCGAGGTCGGCGATTTCGCCGCCGGGGTTGCCGATGACCTCGGTGTAGAGCACCTTCGTGTTGGCGCGAATGGCCTTGCGAAACTCTGCCGGGTCGCTTGAAGCGACGAACGTGGTGTCGACGCCAAAGCGGCGAAGGGTGACGTCAAGCTGGGTCACGGTGCCGCCGTAGAGCTGCGCTGAGGCGACGATGTGATCGCCAGCTTCGACAAGTGCCGCGAACGTGATGAACTCTGCCGACATACCGCTCGCGGTTGCGACCGCACCAATGCCGCCTTCGAGCGAGGCGATGCGCTCTTCGAGTGCGGCCACGGTGGGGTTGCCGATGCGCGAGTAGATGTTGCCGTACTTTTGCAGGGCGAAGAGATTCGCCGCGTCATTGGTGTCATCGAACACGAACGACGTGGTCTGATAGATCGGCACAGCGCGGGCGCCTGTCGTGGCGTCGGGGGTGCCCCCGGCGTGCAGGGCTCGGGTGCGAAACCCGAAACGGTGCTCGCTCATGTGTTCTCCTTCGTTGAGGGGTCTGAAGTCTGTGATGCGGGTGAAGTCTGCTGAGCCGGTGAGGCGGCGAGTTGCTGCTGCTGCTGCGCCAGCCGCACAGCCTCTCGCATACCTTCGACTGCCCACGGATTCTGCAAGCTAGTCGTGTCACCGAGCGTATCGCCTTGCCAGAGCTGTGCGAGCAACCGTCGCAGAATCTTTCCTGAGCGCGTCTTCGGCAGTTCTGGCACGCGCACGATGATCTTGGGCTTTGCGATTGGCCCAATATCGCGGGTCACTTGGGCACGCAGCTCGTCGTGGTCGGCGGCGCCGGCGGCCCCGTCAACCACGAACGCCGCAACGGCTTGGCCGGTGAGCGGGTCGAAGACTCCGGTGACCCCGGCTTCGCCGACGGCCGGGTGGGCGACGAGTGACGATTCGATCTCAATGGTCGAAAGGCGGTGACCCGACACGTTGACGACGTCATCGAGGCGACCGAGTATCCAGATATAGCCGTCTTCGTCGACCGTGGCGCCGTCACCGGCCACGTAGTAGCCGCCGTGCTCACCAACGCCAGCATAGGGCGCCCAGTACGAGTCGCGATAGCGCTCTGGGTTGCCCCAAATTGTGCGGGCGAGACCCGGCCAGGGGCGGCGTGCCACCAGGGTGCCCGACCTGCCTGGCGCGACCGGCTCGCCCTGCTCGTCGACGACGGCCATATCGATGCCAGGAAGTGACACGGTTGCTGATCCTGGTTTCAAATTCGTGACGCCTGGCAACGGCACGATCATTGCCGCCCCAGTCTCTGACTGCCACCACGTGTCGACAACGGGCGTCTCATCGCGACCGAAGTTGCGGCGAAACCACACCCAGGCTTCAGGGTTGATCGCCTCGCCAACTGTGCCGAGCAGGCGAATCGACGAGAGGTCGTGGCCGCCGGGCAAGGTGTCACCGAACCACGTCATGAGCGTGCGAATCAGCGTCGGGGCCGTGTAGTAGACGGTGACGCCGTAGCGTTCGATGATTTCGAGGTGGCGTTCGCGGTGCGGGGCGTCGGGCGTGCCCTCATAGATGACCTGCGTGAGCCCGTTCGATAGCGGGCCGTAGATTTCGTAGGTGTGCGCGGTCACCCAGGCGAGGTCGGCGGTGCACCAGTGCACGTCGTCGGGCTTCGCGTCGAAGTGCGCCCAGTGTGCCCAGCTCGCGTGCGTGAGATAGCCGCCCGAGGTGTGCACGAGGCCCTTGGGTTTGCCGGTGGTGCCCGAGGTATAGATGATGAAGAGCGGGTGCTCGGAATCGAAGGGCCGAGGATCATGCGCGCCAGGCTGCGTCTCAACCACATCGTGCCACCAGACGTCGCGGCCCTCTTGCCAGGCAATGTCTTGGCCGGTGCGACGCACGACGAGCACATGCTCAAGGTGTGCGAGGCCTGCTGCGGCTTCGTCGGCCGCCGACTTGACCTCGACCTGCGTGCCGCGGCGGTTTTGACCGTCGGAGGTGACCAGCAGTTTGGCACCCGTATCTTCGAGGCGAAACCGCACGGCCTCGGCCGAAAATCCACCGAATACGAGCGAGTGCACGGCCCCGATTCGGGCGCAGGCCAGCGCGATGACTACCGTTTCGATGAGCACCGGCAGGTAGACGACCACGCGGTCGCCAGGTTCGATGCCGAGCGAGATGAGGCCGTTTGCCGCTTGGGCGACGCGGCGCTGCAGGTCGGTGTAGGTCACCGCGATGCGGTCGCCGGGTTCGCCTTCAAAGAAGAGCGCAACCTTGTCGCCACGGCCCGCGGTCACGTGCCGATCAACACAGTTGACGGCGACGTTGAGCGTGCCGCCCTCAAACCAGGTGGCCTTAGGCACGCTGAGCTCGCCCGGTTCACCGTCAGGGCCGGGCTCGCCGACCACCGGCGGCTGCCACGTGTGGGCAGTGTGCCATGGCTCGGCCCAGTCCAGGCGGCGCGCTGCGGCCTCCCAGAACGCGACAGGGTCGGCGTTCGCGGTCTCATAGATTGACGAGTCGACGTTCGCCTGCGCGGCGAAGGCTGCAGGGGGAGCGAACACCCGAGTTTCAGTCAACCGCGCTTCGGTACCAGTTGTCGCCGAGCCAGCCGCTGTGGCGCGAGCCTGCGAGGTGTCATGCACTTCGGCACCCATTACATCCACCTTTTCAGCACGGCCTTTTCGAAGAGCACCAAGATAGCGTTTGTGATGGTGCCGAGCAGCGCGAGTAGCACGATAGCCAGCAGTAGTCGGTCGACACGACCGGTCTGTTGTGAGTTGTTAAGCATCCAGCCGAGGCCCATGGAGGCTCCGAGTAGTTCGGCCGCGACCAAGAACAGCCAGGCCTGTGCGAGCGCGAGGCGCAGACCCGAGACGACTGACGGCACGACCGCCGGTAGCTGCACGGTCTGAAACAGTGACCAACCGCGCAGGCCGAACGAGCGGCCCGCTTCGACGAGTTGGGGGTTCACGTGGCGCAGGGCGTCGGCGACGGTCGTGTAGACCGGAAAGAACGCACCGATGGCAATCAGCGTGATCTTTGACTCTTCACCGACTTTCAGCCACAGAATGAGCAGCGGCACCCAGGCGAGCGACGGCACGGCGCGAATGGCGACGAGCGTCGGCGCGAGCAACACGTTGCCGATGCGTGAGAGCCCCACGAGTGCTGCAAAGCCGAGTGCAATGAGCGAGCCCACGGCGAAGCCAATGAACACGCGCTGCACCGAGATGGCAACATGCAGCCAGAGCTCGCCGCGCTGAATGAGCTCGGCGCCAGCTTCGATCACCGAGAGCGGGCCGGGCAGTCGGTAGGGGGGCACCATGCCGGTTGCGGTCACGAAATACCAGGCCGCAACGATGATGACGGGAACGATGAACCCGCCAGCAATCTTCACCCAGGTACGCGACCACAGGGGCGTGCGCTGCTGCGCCGCCCCTGTGGTCGTTACTGCTGTTGTGGTCACGCCGTCGCCTTCAGTGCGAACTCGTCGAAGATGATTTCGGCGATTGCCTTGTCGAGAGCCGCTTGGCCGCCCGAGACGTCGCCCGACTCGGCGATGATCGGTGCAATGGCCTGCAGCACCTTCACCTGTGCGTCACCCGGCACGCCTGAGACGTCGAGGTTCGAGCGCTCATTGATGACGAGCTTTGCGACCTCGATATCGATCGATGCCGCGTCGGCGAGCAACTGCGCAGTCTCTTCAGGGTGTTCGAGCGCCCACACGCGGGCCTCTTCGTAGGCGTTGACAACCACCTGCGCGACGTCTGCGTGTTCGGTGATGAACTCTTCTGTCGCGTTCAAGAAACCGTAGGTGTTGAAGTCAACGTTGCGGTATATCAGCTTGGCGCCAGAGTTCACCTCGGCTGCGGCCATGATGGGGTCGAGCCCGCTCCATGCCTGCACCGAGTCGCCGGTGAGCAGCGACAAGCCGTCGGCGTGCTGCACGTTCTGCACCTCGACATCGTCGATTGAGAGGCCGGCCACTTCGAGCGCCTGCAGCAAGACGAAGTAGGGGTCGGTGCCCTTGGTCGCGGCAACCGAGGTGCCCTTCAGGTCTTCAACCTTGGTGATATCGCTGTCGGCGCCGACCACAATCGCGGCCCACTCGGGCTGCGAGTACACGTCGATCACCTGAATGGGTGAGCCGTTCGCACGGGCGAAGAGCGCCGCTGATCCGGCGGTTGACCCGACATCGATCGAGCCCGAACGAAGCAGCTCATTGGCCTTGTTGCTGCCTGCCGATTGAATCCACTCGACGTCAACCGTGTCGCCGAGTGCCTCTTCGATCAGACCCTGGTCTTTGACCACGAGGCTGAGCGGGTTGTAGGTGGCCCAGTCGATCGCGAGGGTGCTTGTCGACCATTCGCTGCCCTCAGCGGGTGCGCTGTTGTTGCTGGCGTTCTCGCCTTGCACACAGCCGGTCATTGCGAGAGCCATCAGACCTGCAACGATTGCCGTGGGAACTGTCTTGCGGGTGATGATGCTCATGCGTTCTCCTTGTTCGTGAGCTTGTGCACGCCCAGCCCGTCGAGCAGGCTGGTGCGTAGGTCGGTGAAAGTTCGTGCGCCGCGGTCGCGGGGTCTGCTGCCGGGCACGGGTACGAGGCGGGCGATTGAGCCGCGATTGGGGCGAGGATCAGCCGCAGCCTCTGGGGCCTGCTCTGTCGTGGGCGCTGAACCGAGTGCGCCGATGCCCGACGTCGAGCCGAGCGCGACGACCTTCGCGCGGGGGCGCTCGGGTTCGGTAGCTGCGGCGTGCAGGTTGCGCAGCATCAGCACGCGGTCGGCAAGATAGAGCGCTTCTTCGACGTCGTGGGTGACGAGAATGACGGTGGTCGGCTGTGCGCGGTGAATGTCAAGCAGCAGGTCGTGCATCTTGAGGCGGGTCAGCGCGTCGAGCGCGCCGAACGGTTCGTCGAGCAGCAGCACGCGGGGGCTGCGGGCGAGCGCGCGTGCGAGCGACGCGCGCTGCGCCATGCCTCCCGAGACCTCGCGCGGACGCTGGTTTGCGGCGTGAGTAAGGCCCACCAACTCGAGCAACTCGGCGACGCGTTCTTTCGCTTGGCGGCCTCGAGTGCCGCGGGGCAGGCCGAGCGCGACGTTTTGTGCAATGGTGCGCCACGGCAAAAGGCGGGGCTCTTGAAACGCGATCGCGGTGTGGTCGTCGTGTGCACGCACAACTTCGCCGTCGAGCGCAATGGCCCCCGCAGTGGGCAGGTCGAGCCCGCCGATGAGGCGCAGCAGCGTTGACTTGCCGCAGCCGGATGGGCCTACGATGGCGATGATTTCGCCGGGGGTGACGTCGATCGAAAGTTCACTTAGTACGGTGCGAGCGCCCTCTTTGGTTGCGAAGGTGCGCTCGACGTCGCTGATCTGCACCCGGCCAGCGGGTGCGTCAGCTGCGGCGGCCTTGGAAGGCCGCGCGGGGGGTGCTACGAGATCGGGCATGGATACTACATTGCAGGTTTGTCGCGCCAAGCGAAAGTCGACGTGTAACAGAACGTCTCATTGCGATGGGCCAACCCCCATCACTGCGGGCTGTCTCCCCCCCCCCACTACGGTCGGAGTTCTTCGCTCAGTCAGAGGAATGCTGAAAATACCTCCGACTGAAGCGGGAAATCCGACGTGAGGCGCGAGGTCATGTGAGGTCAGATGCGAGACCTAGCGAGTGAGGGCGTGTATGCAAAGAAGAACGGGGGGCGCGTGGCGCCCCCGTGATCCTCGTAGAAAAGCAGTCGAATGCTGCCCGACGTAGCTGACTTAGCGGCTCGTGTAGCCGGCGTCAGCGTGAATCGTGGTGCCGGTGAGGTACGACGACTGGTCGCTGATCAGCCACATGCTCGCCTGCGCGATTTCTTCGGCCTTGCCGAAGCGGTTCAGCAGGCTGAGCTGCGGGGCGTAGGTCTCTTCGTCAAGCCCGAACTGCTCGAGCGCACCGCGCAGCATGGGGGTGTCGATTGCGCCACGCGCGACCGAGTTCACACGAATCTGGTCGCCACCGTACTCAAGCGCGGCAACCTTAGTCATGCCGACCACGCCGTGTTTCGCAGCAACGTAGGCGATGTTGTTCGGCTGCGGCCTGAAGCCCGACACCGACGAAATGTTGACGATCGAGCCGCCGTCACCCTGCTTCAACATCTGGCGAATCTCGTACTTCATCGAGAGCGCGACACCCTTCATGTCGACTGACATGAGGCGATCCCAATAGGCTTCGTCGAACTCGGCGACTGGCGCATCGTCGGGGGTGAGCGCAGCGTTGTTGACGGCGCCGTCAAGACGGCCATACTTCGAGACGGTCTCGGCGACCATGCGCTCGACGTCGGCGGCCTTCGACACGTCGACCTTCACGAAGAAGGCGTCGCCACCGTTCGCGTTGATGTCATCGACGACGGCCTGACCCTTTTCTTCGTTGAAATCGGCGACCACAACTTTGGCCCCAGCCTGCGCAAACAGCCGGGCGGTTGCCTCGCCCATGCCCATCGCGGCGCCGGTGACGATCGTGACTTTGTCTTGCAGAACTGGGAATACCATTTTGTGCCCTCCTTGAGCTGGGTTCACTATCTAATCTACACTTGTTGATTAGCGAATGTAAGGGGTGAGAATGGCCGAGGATCCGCGCCAGGTGCGCACGCGCGAAGCCCTGACCCGCGTCCTGCTCGAATTACTTGAAGCTAAAACCTTTGTGTCGATTAGCGTCTCGCAGCTGTGCGCCGCCGCGAATGTGCACCGTACGACGTTCTATAAGCACGCGGGCAGCATTGAGGAGTTCGCTGTTGACGTAATTACTCGCGAGCTCGACGCAATTGCGACGGTCACAGCAAGTGATCGAGACCAGCTCACCGTCTACGGTGACGCCATGGTCGAGGTGCTCGAACACGTCGCGGGGGAGCGCGCCATCTATCGCCCCCTGCTGTTTTCGAAATGGGGCAGTGCATTGCGTGCAGCGATCGATGCACGCATGCAGGGTCGGGTGCGCATCGCGCTCGACGTGTTTGCTGCGCAAGATGGCGTGCAGGTGCCGCCGCACCGTGACGAGATTGTCGCGTTTGTGAGTGGCGGGCTAGTCGGAACGATCGTCGCGTGGGCAATGAGCGATGATACCGACGCGGTCGGCTGGGCCGCGCGCGTGCAGGCGCTCATACGCGCATGGTGGACGGTGAGCTGAGGCTGCGCGATCCTCGTGCAGACTGTGTGCCGCGTCTTTTGGCCTGGGCTCTTGGCCGGTGACCCTTTTCGGGTGCGAGATCGTTGCCGTGACTTTATGCTTGCATGATGACCCATCACAACGAGCATCATTCGCGGGGGAAATCGAGTGACGCAGCAGTGAGTCAACGCGAAGTTACCGTGCGGCAACTCATCGATATGCTGGCGCGCTTCCCAGGCGTTACTGGTAAACGCGGTGCGTCGCTCGAAGACCTGCTCGCGAGCAGCAGTTGCCTGCTGCGGGTTGACGGCGATGTTGCCTATTCCGTGATGGTTGATGATACCGGAGTGTTGACGCTTGTCTCATCGCATCGTGAGCAGCAGCAACCGACTTTCGTTACGAATAATGTGCGGGCGTTCGTGGTGCAGCTTGCATTTCGGGTGCTGATTGGTCGTAGTGAGTGGCTGCGTCCCGTGGGGTGGTGTAATTCCTGAAGCTTGTGTGTCACCACGGTGACGAGCGAGCCATCGTGCGATGGTCAGTAAGAACTCTCTACTGATCTCACGAAAGGACACACCACACGATGGCT
>JAAZHL010000044.1 GCA_012510755.1 Leucobacter sp. | reverse complement strand
GCGGGCACGTTTGAACTGCTCGCGAAGCGGCCTCAGCAGTTGCTCGCCCTAGCCAAAGCTGAATACGAGAACGCGAAGCGTGAAATTGCCGCGAAGGCGAAGCGTGGTGGCATCGGCTTGCTCGCAATCATCGTCGCGCTGTTCTTTCTGTTCTTCGCCATCGGTTCGCTCGTTGCCGCAG
Organism: Leucobacter sp.; assembly: GCA_012510755.1. Lineage (GTDB taxonomy): Bacteria > Actinomycetota > Actinomycetes > Actinomycetales > Microbacteriaceae > Leucobacter. The sequence goes on along the minus strand of JAAZHL010000044.1, from coordinate 3,260 downwards.
CCATCGCTGGGCTGTCAGAGGCATGGCCAGTGTGGCTCGCAGCGCTCGTCGTGGCCTTCGCCCTGCTGGCGCTTGCGGCGGCCGCGATCTTTATCGGCATTGCGCTCATTAAACGTGGGGTGCCCGTGCCAGAAGACGCGATCGACCGGGTAGAAGGTGATCTGCAGGCAATGGGCGAGGTGCGCTTGAACTCTTCGGCACACATGCCGCAGCATGACGAGAGAGGAAACTGGCGATGAACACCGACGCACAGCTGGGGGTAGCCCAGGCGAACCGTGCCCGCGCCGAACTCTACGACACGCTCGGCCAGTTGCGCGACCGGCTCGATTACGCACAACGCATCGACGATAGCCTCGACCGGGCAAAGCATCGCATCGCTGAAGAAAAGCGTGACAACCCCGTCGTCTTCGCTGCCGCTGTGGCTGGCGTTGCTGCCGCCTGCGGACTTGCGGTATGGGGTATTGCGCGTAAGGTGATGAGCGTATTTGAGTGAAACTTGGGGTCACAGTTAGGTTGCGTTTAGCCCCATACGCGAATGTGTTTTTGCGTTGAGACACCGAGCGGGCGAGAATAGTGAACAGCGGAAGGCGCAGCTTTCCAGGCCAAGTCTGAGCCGCACGGCGCAGGCTGGCCCTTTGTGTTTGAAAGAGTGAGTGGGGTTTATGTCGGCTGAGGCGAAACCGCTCAGTGGCCTGCGTGTACTTGTACCGCGTGGTGGAGCGTGGGGCGACCTGGTTGCGACAGCCCTGCGCGATCAAGGCGCGAGCCCGGTCATCGCTCCCCTCGTCGACTTCGCTCACACGAGCGAAGAAGATCGGCTCGTCGAAGCCCTCGAGAAGCTCGAGGCTGGCTATTACGACTGGATGACCGCGACGAGCGCGACACTCGTTGATGTGCTTGCCCACCATGAGGTCAAGATTCATGAGCGCACCCGTGTCGCGGTCGTTGGTGAAGCGACCGAGCGTGCATTTACCGATGCGGGCTACCAGGTCAGCCGGACTCCCAGCGAAGAGAACAACTCCACGGCCGGTCTGCTCGAAGTATGGCCAGAAATCGACACGGGCGAGGTGCTCAAGGTGCTCACGCTTCGCTCAGACGTCGCAAAGCCAGTCTTGACCTCAGGGCTCATTGATCGTGGTCACGATGTCACCCAGGTGGTTGCATTTCGCACCATCGGCGTGCCAGTGTCTGCGCATATCAAAGAAGACGTCGAGTCGGGACGCATCAACGCGCTGCTCGTTGCATCTGCACGAATCGGCCGCGAGGTGGCGACCCAGTTCGCCACGCTCCCTGAAGACACCATTGTCGCGTGTGTGGGCCCACACACGCACCGCGAAGCAGTCGCCGCGGGGCTGCAACACAACCCGCGTCACGGCGACAGCGCCGTCAAACGCGCGCTGCTCGACACCGTCGAATCGGCCATCGATCAAAGCGACATGCTCGACTAGATCGGTAACAATTCGGTGTGTTCGTGTGATGTATGCACCTGAAAGACTCAAGACCGGGCAAACTAGAGGCATGGCGCGTGTCGAGGTGTTCGCTGATCGGGTAGTGATCAAGCTCAGTGCAGCTGAGCGAGCCCTCGCCTTACGCAGCAGAGACATCGTGCTCAGCCGTGAAGCAATCACCTCTGCCCTCATCACCGGTGACCCCTGGGTGTGGCTGCGTGGGGTGCGCTCACCGGGCACCATGCTGCCCACCAAGATGGCGCTTGGCACCTGGCGCGGCATCGGCGGCAAAGACTTCGCACTGATCCGCTCAGGCCGACCCGCCATCGTGCTCGACTTTGACGTTGATCAAGAAGAAGCAGAAGACGAGGGGTGGGTCAGCGAATACGACCGCTTCTCTCGGGTGATCCTCTCGACCGCGCACGCGGCAGAACTGATCACGGCGCTGCGGCTCGAGGGCGAAACCGCCGTGTTTAATACAGCCGAGTAAGCGGCGGGCGATCCTCGGCGCCTCTCAGAGCCGATCAAAGAAGCCAGCTAACTTGCTAGCAGCAACGCAAGCACTGCCACGACCGGCAGCGAAGCAAACGTCGTGATGAACACTGTGTCACGCACCTGAATCTCGGCACGACGGTATGTTGCAGCATAGTTATAGACGTTCTGCGCGGTCGGCAATGCGGCAATAATTGTTGCCACAAAAACCTCGTGGGCACTCAGCCCAAATGCGATCGACAGCGCCCACGCGATGGCGGGCATCACCAGCAGTTTGATGGCAGAACCAGTGAGCACTGCGGCACGCCCGCTGCCAGGCTCAAGTGCCCGCTGACCCTGCAACGAAATGCCGAAGCTCAGCAACACCATCGGAATGCTCGCCGCGCCAAGCATCTCGACGGGCGCCATGATGATCTCAGGCACCTCGACCTTGAACAGCGCGGCGGCAAACCCCAAAATCGACGCGACAATCACCGGGTTCTTGAGCGCCCGCAAAATCGCCCGCCAAAAGCCGGCTTTGTTGCCGCGAGTCGACTCGAGAATCGCGAGTATGACCGGGGCATAGAACATCACCTGCACCAGAATCAGCGGTGCGACGTATGCGGCGTCGCCGAGAATGTAGATCGCGACTGGCAGACCCAGGTTATTCGAGTTCACATAGCCGGCGCTGGTCGCGCCGAGTGTGGCGCTCGCGAGATCTTGTTGAAACCGCAGCCTCGAAATCAACAGGTAGAGGCCCGCAGCGAGCACCGCCGCCGCAGTGGTGATAAGAATCACCGGCGATAAGAGCACCCTCGGGTCACTGTCGTGCAGCACGTCGAACAGCAGGGCGGGCAGAGCCACGTAGAACGACATGTTGTTGAGCACGCGTCGCTGATCACCCTTGACGATGCCCGTGACTGCCGCCGCATACCCCGCCCAGATAATGCCGAGAATCACCGCAAAGCCGGTCAAGATTCCTAGCACGATGGGGCCCCCTTCAACCTATTTAGCCTAGCGCCCTCGAGGCGTGCTCTGTGACGATGGCTGAGAGCTGGTCGATGACGGGCGAGGGCAAATCGAGGCGGTGCCAGTAGAGCGGCAAGTCAATTGATGCGTCGGGTTGCAGCTCGACCAAGCGGCCCTCGTCAAGCAGCGGTCGGCACTGCAACTCGGGCAGCATGCCCCACCCCATACCGAGCTCAATCGCGTACGCGAACTCGTGAGACGAGGGCACGAAGTGGCGGGGTGGTGAGATGTGAGCTCTGGTGATGCGGCGTATGAAGCGCTGCTGAAACGCGTCGTGTCGATCGAAATCGATCATGGTGGCCTGTGCGAGCG
>JAAZHL010000430.1 GCA_012510755.1 Leucobacter sp. | reverse complement strand
GGAATGAGGAGATAGTCCTTGCCGGGGAAGGGGTGCGCGACGGTCGTGAACAGGAGGCTCGGGACGGTCGAGTGCTCGCGGATCTCAAAGAGTACGCCGGCCTCGTAGGTGGCGATCAGGCCGCGCTCATCGACCCGTCGGTCCAGCGCGGCGTAAACGGCGAGGTAATCCTGAGGGTCCTTATGCTCGACCCAGGGCGTGGAGAACGCGTGGATGGGCGCGATCCGGCGACGATAGACATCGCTTCGCGCGGATGCTTCCCCGGCTAGCCGATAATTTTCGCAGATCCGCCCGGTGCCGGCGACGACATTTCTAAGGCGCAAAAGGCGCTCCTCGGTCTTTTCGCGGTGCTCCGAAAGAAGCGCCATCAACCCTTCCGTATCCTTGTTCTCGAAAAACGGGACCAGTTGATTCGGGCTGATCTCGAGGCTCCGGGCGGCCTTGATGATGTCGATCGGAAGCATCTGATCCGCGTGATAGTAGCGGTAGCCGCTCTCCGGATCGATGAAATGCGGCTTCAAAAGCCCGATCTCGTCGTAGAAGCGCAACGCCTTTACGGTGATGCCTTTGCTTTTCGAGACTTCGCCGATCGAAAATAGTCCGTCCTTCACGTTGTGCCCTCCCGGCCGCTGAATACTCTATAAAAAGCATATCGGGAACGCGGGCGGAAGTAAAGGATTGCGGGTGATCAAAGACCATGATCGTGCGAATCAAATTGACACGAAAACGCTTTCCTCGGGTATAATTCGATTATACGCAAATGGCACGAGGACGGGATGATCCTGCCGTGTGTACCCGGCATATTTAGGAAGGTTCGGCGGTGGAGATCCGGGCGGTGGCTCGATTTCTCGAAAGGGGATCATAAGTAAATCGATTCTATCGAGAAGTTTTTTATAGAAAAGAAATCCAATACCTCAACGGGTGATTAGAAAAGGGGGAGCAAATCCATGGTGATCGTGTATGAATCCAAGACCGGCTTTACGAAAAGGTACGCCGAGATGCTCGCGGCAAAGGCGAGCCTTCCTGCTTTTCGAGTACAAGAACGCTCCAAGATTGATCCGGATCAAGAGATCCTTTTCCTCGGCTGGATGAAGGTCGGGAAGATCCAAGGCCTTTCGAAAATGCGAAAGCACAATGTGATCGCAGTTTGCGGATCGGGCACCGCCGCGATCGCGGAGCCGAGCCCGGAAGTTGTGATCCGGAGAAACAAGATCGAGGGGGTGCCGTTTTTCTATCTGCGCGGCGGATGTCATCCGTTATCGGAGATCAAGGGCATCGACAAATTCATGCTTTCCTTGTTTATTAAGATGCTGAAGAGTCGGAAAGATCAAGATGAAAAGACGAAAGAGTCCATCTCGATTATCGAAAATGGCTTTGACGGCGTAGAAGCGGAAAATCTTGGACCGGTGACGGAGTGGCTGAGTGCGCGGTGAGATTGAGATTTAGATTGCATCAGAGTACTAACAGTGCTCGCGGAAAATTTTGGGGGTCAAGTTAGTATGAGATATAAAAAAGATGCAGAACTTTATTTGCGCATGTATCCTGAACTGGAAAAATGGATGAATGAATGTTCAATTTGCCATTCAAAAGGATATAAATCGGATATGCCTGAACATATCAGCAGCGAAGGATCGGCAGCGGCCGGAAATATTAGACGGTATTTCCGTCCTTTGGAAGTTGATGAAAACGGTATTTGTCTGCAATGCGCAGAATGCTTGAAGAAAAGATCGACGTAAATTCTGATTTGGATCGGGCAGATTAAAGGGGTTTACTTATTTTCTATTCGTAACCGGGTGCTCTCCGAGTACGAGTCAGACGATTTCGGACAGAAGAAGGCTCTGTCTCTTTATAACAGAACCAGCATCCCGATCGCTTCAATGGTGCCTATTCCGGTGCTTTGTGTGATTTTGATTTTTTTCTAAGTACTTTTAAGCATTTCAAAAAATGACGATGGCAGGTATTTTGAAATTCAATAATAGAAATTCTGGTGAAAACTATTTCAAAAAATGAAATAGTTTTCAGTATTCTTGATTGCCGGATATGATTGCGGCAAAGGCCTCATATGGCAACAACGACGTCGTCGTGATTCGCGTTGATCAACGCCAGAAGGGCGGAAGCAACAAGTCCGATCAACGGGAACCAAAACACATACAATCCGGT
>JAAZHL010000325.1 GCA_012510755.1 Leucobacter sp. | reverse complement strand
GCTCGGCGGAAGCCGTCGTGCAGTGGCTGGTTAGCGAACTTGAATAACGTCGAAGTGGGGTGTCGGCGAGACGTAGGCTTCTTGCGATTCAATAAGTTGCAGTTCACGCTGGCCAGAGACGTGGGTGTTTTGCAGTAACTCGAACACGCTGGCGGCAGTACGGCCGAGTGCATCGGCTGCGCTGCCAGATCGCACAAGGTGTGCACTAAACAATGCGGCCGTCACGTCACCTGAGCCGTTCGCTTTGAATGGCAGATGCGGCGTCTGCACTGCCCATGCGCCGCTGCCGTCGACTACGAGCATTTCGATGGTGTCTGCTGGCCGATCAGGGCGCAGCACACTGGTGACAAGCACGGTCTTGGGGCCTCGTGCGCGCACCAAGTCTGCCGACGCGAGGGTTTCTTCGAGTGTGTGTGGATCAGTACCCGTGATGAAGCCAAGCTCAAACTGATTTGGTGTGATCACGTCTGCCATCGGTACCACTCGATCTCGAATGAGTGACTGTACTTCTGGGGCGACGAAGCACCCTGACTGAGCGCTACCAAGCACCGGGTCGCACGCGTAGAGGGCTTGTGAGTTGCGTGTCTTCACGAGCGACACTGCGTCAAGAATTGCGTCACCGATGTCGCTGCCGCCTTGGTAGCCACTCAAGATTAGCTCGACGTCATCGAGCCCACCTCGTGCATCTATGCCGTGAACGATGTCTCGAACATTCTCACCGGTGAGCATCGGTCCGCCCCATTGTCCATACCCGGTGTGGTTCGAGAACACCACGGTGTAGACGGGCATCACCTCATGGCCCATGCGCTGCAACGGAAACACAGCAGCTGAGTTGCCGACGTGGCCGTATGAAACCGAGCTTTGAATTGAGAGAATTCGCATTTGTTGATCATCCCACCCAGCCGCCGGAATGGACCAAAAGGCGCCCGGGCGCGTCGAATACCGGTCTAGTGATATTGAGAAGTCGCATGTTTCGATTACTCGCCAGTCAGGGGTAGTCTGTGAGAAGCGAGCATTGACGCTCGCGCTGACTCGGGCTGAGCTCACGATGAAAGGCTGCAACAATGACTGATGCGATTCTCTGCGAGGTACAAGATGGCATTGCTCGAATCACATTCAATAGACCAGAGCGTCTGAACGCATTTGGCGAAGATCTTGCCCTCGCTTGGCATCAAATCTCATTAGACGTTGCCGCTCGTGAAGATGTAAAGGTGGTCTTGCTCGCTGGCAATGGGCGGGCCTTCTGCGCTGGCGGCGACGTGCGCACTATGCGAGACCTCGGTTTTGACGGCAATTGGCTGATCGAGCTAGCCGACAGGATCAACGAGGGCCAGCTCGCGCTGATCGAGTCGGCAAAGCCCGTGATCGCTGCTGCTCACGGTACGACTGCCGGTGGTGGTCTCGGTGTGCTGCTCACGAGCGACTACGCAGTTGTCGGTGAGAGCTCGAAGATCGGCAGTATTTACGCAAAGGTTGGTCTGACCCCTGACTTGACCGTGTCAGCGCTGCTGTCGAGAGCGATTGGTGAGCGTCGGGCGCTGCAGATGATGCTGCAAGACCGTATGCTTTCGGCAGCTGAGGCACTCGAGTGGGGTTTGGTGGCCGAAGTTGTGGCTGACGATCAGGTACTTGCACGTGCTGAAGAGATCGCACGGTTCTTAGCAGAGAGCGCACCCGACGCACGCGGTCAGGCAAAGAGGCTGGTGCGCAGCGCTTACGGCCGTAGTCTGGCTGAATCTGTTGCAGACGAGGCGCGCACGATCGGTCACACAGTCACCACAGCTGATGCACAAGCTCGCATCACCGCCTTCGTGCAACGATAATGGGGGAGTGAACACAGTAGGGGCCGGGAGATATGCGCCGAGCCCTTCGGGCGACCTGCATGTCGGCAACCTTCGCACGGCTCTGCTTGCGTGGCTGTTTGCCCGCAGCACAGACCGGCAATTTCGTATGCGCGTCGAAGACGTCGATCGCGGGCGAGATGCTGGAGCTGCGCAGCAACAACTGGAAGACCTCTCGGCAATCGGTGTGACCTGGGACGGTGAAGTCGTCTACCAAACTCACCGTCGCGCAGCTCATGAGGCAGCGATTGAGACGTTACGGTCACGTGATCTCGTGTATGAATGCGTCTGCACAAGGCGAGAAATTCAAGAGGCTCCCAGCGCACCGCACGCCCCGCCGGGCGCCTACCCCGGCACCTGTCGCGATCGTACCCAGCAAGAGGCTGCGGCGGCACGGGCTACCATTCTTCCGCGCCGTCCGGCCTTGCGGTTGAGGGTTGCTGAGGGGCAAGGCGAGCAAACTTTTCGTGACGAGCTCTGCGGCGAATTGAGCGGACACGTTGACGATTTTGTGCTGCAGCGTGGCGACGGGGCGATAGCCTATAACCTCGCGGTAGTGGTCGATGACGCCGCGATGGGTGTTGACCAGGTGGTCAGAGGAAACGACCTGCTCAGCTCAACTCCGCGTCAAGTGCTGCTGCAACAGTTGCTTGGCTACGCCACCCCACAGTACGCGCATGTGCCCCTCGTCTTGGGCCCGAGCGGAGCCCGGCTCGCGAAACGTGACGGTGCCGTCACCCTGCAAGACCTCTCTCGCCTCGGCATGAGTGCCGCTCAGGTGCGATCGATGCTCGCCTTCTCACTCGGCCTTGCAGATCAAGGTGAGCCAGTGGAAATGGTCGACCTGATCGAGCGGTTCGAACCTGCCAAGCTGCCACGCGAACCGTGGATCTTTATTTCTTAAAGGCCCGAATCACTCGAGCGATGGCACGACCCGCGACGCACACAAACGGAATGCCAACAAGAAGCAGCGCAATCGTGTTAGCTTCAAATCGGGTGTAACCATCGCGCGTGACATAGGCGCCCACCGGCCAAGCGAAGCCGCCGCCACCACCGCCTGAGCCCTCACCTTGTGCTTCAGCGCCGCCCTCACCAGCGCCAAACCCATAGCTTGCGACAGCCACGGGTACGATCGTTGAGCCGTCAAGCTCGACAGGATCGCCGTACGCGGCATGCACGCCAACTGAACTGACGGTATCTGCAATTTGCTTTGTAATACTGGCCATGCCGCTAGTCTAAGCCCTTGAGTGACCGTGGCTCAGGGCGTTTTGCTGTGACGTTGTCTCCAGACGAGACATGTTTGATGCGCCGAATCACCCATGGCACGAGGTGTTCCTTCGCCCAGACGACGTCTTCAGCGCGGGCACGCCGCCAGGTTTGTGGGGGCAAGGGTGGTGGATCAAGCGGCTGCAGATCATTGGGTACGTTCAGCGCGCGCAACGCAGCTCGGGCAACGGTGTGGTGGCCGAGCGCATTCAGGTGCAGGCGATCATCAGCCCACAGTCGTGGGTCTTGCAATTCTTCAATTGCCCACTGGTCGACCACAATACAGTCATGGCGTTGCGCGACCTTGCGCAGGTTCTCGTTGTAGATCGCAACTTTTCCGCGCATCGAACGAAACACTGGTTGAAACGCCACGTCAACACCGGTAAAAACCATGACCGTTGCGCCGGTTTCACGAAGCTTGCGCAACACGTATTCAAGCTGCACCGCAACCGCATCAGGGTCAGCGCCGGGACGAATCACATCGTTGCCGCCAGCACACACACTCACCAAGTCAGGGCGCAGATCTATGGCCACCTGCAACTGTTCTTCGGTGACCTGTCGAATGAGCTTGCCCCGCACTGCAAGATTTGCATAGGCGAAGTCGTCATCGAAGCCAGAAAGCACCTCAGCAAAACGGTCCGCCCAGCCACGCAGACCCCCGGGGCTCTCAGGCTCAGGATCGCCCACACCCTCTGTAAAGGAATCACCGATCGCGACAAAACGCGACCAGGGCAGCAATGTTGTCTGGTCAGTCACAGCCGAGCCTCCTCGAAAGTTAAGAACTTCTCATGCGCAACGACTAGTCTAGGGCGTCGTGATCGAGTCTGACCCTGTGCTGCACCTCAAAGGCACGAGTGCAGCCGAGCAGCTCTCTCCGACGTATCCCGAACGTGCTGCGAGAGGAACGGTTGCTCCGCTGCGTGCGTGGCAAGAAGAAGCAATTAGTCGCTACCTTGCGACACAGCCGAGAGATTTTCTGGTTGCCGCGACCCCGGGAGCCGGCAAGACGACATTCGCGCTGCGACTCGCAGCGATTCTGCGAGCGAACCGTACGGTCACCCAAATTGTTGTGGTTGCACCAACCGAACACCTGAAGGTGCAGTGGGCAGACGCTGCCGCACGAATCGGTATCCATCTCAATCCGAGATACGCAAACAGCGATGGCACTGCTTATGGCCGAAGGTTTCATGGCGTGGTGGTGACGTATGCACAAGTCGCGATGAAGCCGGTGCAGCACCGCATGCTTACCGAACGCGAACCCACTCTGGTGATCCTCGATGAGGTGCATCATGGCGGTGACGAACTGAGTTGGGGGGACACAATTCGTGAAGCCTACGGCACCGCAACCCGGCGACTCTCACTCACCGGCACCCCATTTCGTTCAGACGACAAGCCCATTCCGTTTGTTGAATATGTGCCGCAACCTGACGGCAGCAAGATATCTGCGACCGACTACATTTACGGCTATGACCGTGCGTTGAACGACGGGGTTGTGCGCCCGGTGATCTTCATGGTGTATGCGGGCGAGATGCGCTGGCAAACGTCGGCTGGTGAAGAGATGCAGGCCCGCCTCGGTGAGGGCAATACCAAAGATATCACAGCGCAAGCTTGGCGCACCGCGCTTGACCCGGCTGGTCAATGGATCTCGAAAGTGTTGCGAGCAGCCGACAGACGTCTGAGCGAAGTGCGGCAGCATATTCCCGATGCAGGCGGCCTCGTCATTGCGACCGATCATGCGGCGGCGAAAGCATACGCCGCAATGTTGCAAGAGATTACTGGGCAGCAGGTGGCGCTGATCCTCTCAGATGATGCTGGTGCCAGCGATCGAATCGATCAATTCTCTCGCGACGATAGCCGATGGATGGTCGCGGTTCGAATGGTCTCAGAAGGCGTCGATGTGCCCCGGTTAGCAGTGGGCGTGTACGCTACAAGCTCGTCCACCCCGCTGTTCTTTGCGCAGGCGATAGGCCGCTTTGTGCGCCTCAGGCGGCGAGGCGAAGTGGCATCTGTGTTTATTCCGAATGTCGCACCTCTGATGCAGCTCGCGGCAGAACTCGAGAAAGAGCGCGGACACGTGCTCGAGGGCCCAGCCAGCGCAGAAGACATGTGGGATGCCGAAGCG
>JAAZHL010000324.1 GCA_012510755.1 Leucobacter sp. | reverse complement strand
GGGTTGCGTGCAATAGGAATATCGCGCCACCTGCGCTTCGCCTGCTCGGTGGTCTGCGCGGGTATCTCGAAATCGAAGCGCGTCTTGGCCGCAAGAATAATCAGCAGCATGAACCCGCTTTCAATGAGCATCCTGCTTTCAGTGATCGACTGCACGACCAGAGCCACGAGCACGAGCAGCGGCCACAGGGCGGTCGCCGAAAACGGCAGCGCGGGCCCAGGCCCGACGAGGGGCTGGTCAACAGCGCGAAACCAGGTGCGCTGCAGTGTCAAAAACACAAGCGGAGCGAACACCAATAGACCGACAACACCGAGCTGCAACCACACGTCAAGCCACGCGTTATGCGCGCTCATGACGGCAACCCCAGCCTTCGTGTCGAGACCTTTGTACGGCTCGACCCAGGTCGGCCAGTAACTCACCCACCCCCAGCCAAACCAAGGCCGCTGCTCGATGAGCGCCCACACGTCTTGCCACGTGTCGAGACGCCCCGTCATATCGGCGTTTTTGCCCAGCAAGCCAAACACCACGTCGCGCGCGAAGACCGTCACGAGCGTGACGAGCGCGATGAGGCCCACTCCAACCCCATACAGTCGCATACGACGCCGCATGCCCAACCTGCGGCCCCAAAGGGCGAACACCAGCGTGACGCCGACCGCAGCAAGAGCCACAAAAACGGTGGCGCTGCGAGTAAGCAGCAGGGTGAGTGCGGCAATTGCGATCCACGACCATGCATAACCCTGGCGCAACAATCTCGCCTTCAACTGCACGCTGAACAGCACCACACCAATCAGCGCAACAAAACCAAGCAGCACCGAACTGCCAAAGATGCCCTGAATTGGGCCACCCTCAAAGAGCAGATTGCGGCTCCAATACAAGATGTTGAGGGGTTTGTCTTCGGGCTGCTCTACCCACCACGCAGTGACCGGCTGCCGCACGAACAGCGACACCCACAACTCGAACGCGAGCGACAGACCCAGCAGCCACCGCATCGCCGAAGCCAGCGTGCGCAACAGCTCCTGCCAACTCAACACAAACGCCAGCACCACTGCGACAAGTGTGGTGAGCACCTGCGCCACTACCCCGGCCACAGACTCGAGGCGATAGGCGCTCCAGAAAATGGACAGCGCAGCAAGAATCAAAAACCAATAGATCGGCGAAGGCAAGCGATACCAGCGAAAACGCGGCGGCTTCAACCGTGCGAACAGCACCGCGCAGGCCACCGCAAGCAACCCAGCAAGCACGAAAAATACCGGCAAACCCACCAAATAACGCACGCCATTGCTGCCGAACATAAACACAAACGCGACAATCGCGAAGGCGCTCACGCCCAGCCGGGTTTTGCTCTCACTCATAGTGGGTATGGTAGCGGTAGCCCATGTTGATCTTCATCGAGAACACACCCCGCGCGTACGCCTGGGGTTCTCGTGATGCCCTGCCCGAACTGCTCGGCCAAACTCCGACCGGCGAACCGCAGGCGGAGCTGTGGCTCGGCGACCACCCGAGCGCGCCCGCCTCAGTGGCAAAGGCAAGCCCCACGCCGCAAACGCTCATCGAACTCATCGAGAGCGACCCCGACCTTTACGGGGTCAACGGCAAACCGCTGCTGTTTTTGCTGAAGGTGCTCGCAATTGGGGCTCCGCTGTCGTTGCAGGTGCACCCTGATAAGCAGCAGGCTGCGCAGGGGTATGCGCGGGAGCAGGCCGCAGGGATTGCGACTGACGCGCGCGAACGCAACTATGTCGACGCGAACCACAAACCCGAACTGCTGGTGGCGTTGAGCGAAGTGACCGCACTGTGCGGGTTTCGGCCGCTAGCGGAGGCGCAGGCCGACCTGCGTGCACTTGCCGCTGTTGCCGACGCTGGCCCGGGGCGTGACGCACTGCTGCACGCCGCGGCGCTGTGCGAGGTTGGGGTGGAAGGCGAACGCCTAGCGGGCAGCGAATCTGGTGCTGGCGAACGCACCACTGACGGCGACGCTGATGGGCACCGGGTCGAGAGCGCGAGCGCCGCGGGTCGAGCCCGGCGCGCAGTGCTCGAGTGGGCGCTCGGTGGCGGCACCGACGCGGCTCAGGCGGTGCGCGCGCTCGCGGGCGTGGTCGAGGGGTGCCAGGCTGGTGTCGCTGGAGGTCAGTCAACGGGCGAGGGCGGTCAGGAGCCAGTAGCGAGCGGCCACGAGACCGTAGCGAGCGGCCACGAGACAGCCGCCAGCATCGCCCCCGATCGTCTGCGCGCACTCGAGCGGCTCGTCGCGGCCCACCCGGCAGACCCAGGGGTGCTGATCTCGCTGCTGCTGCACGTCGTTACGCTGCAACCGGGCGAGGCCGTCTATCTGGCAGCTCGGCAACTGCACGCTTATCTTGGCGGCATCGCTGTCGAGGTGATGGCTGCCTCAGACAATGTGCTGCGCGCGGGGCTCACCGAGAAACACGTGGACCCTGCCGAACTCATGCGCATTGTCAGCACCGAGGCGGTTGCTGACCCACGGTTTGATGCGCATCACCTGCAGGCGGGGCTTGTCGCCTACGCGCCCGAGGTGCCAGATTTTTGTTTATTGCGTGCGCGACTGCAGCCGAGTGACGATTTCGATGATGGCGATGGACGAGGATCACCCGCCGCCATCCCACGCCTCACCGACGAGTTCGCTGAAACCGTGCGGGTGGAAGCCCCGTGCCCGCTCGTGCTCATTGTGACGTCTGGGCGGGTGCGAGTTGAACGGGTACGTGGTGAATTCGACGAGGTGGCCACTGCCCGCCGAGGGCAGTCACTCTATGTGTCTGCGGGCGAAGCAATCGAGCTCAGCGGGCGCGGTGAAGTGTTTTTAGCGACAGTTGGTCAGCACTGGCCTCGCGTGTCGCAACTCTCAAGTGGCACTTGAGGGTTATGATTTTCAGCTTGACTTACGCGAATTACACCGATGTAATTGTGGTGACCAGTACCCGACACAACCGCGAGAGGAGTCAGCGAGCCTATGTCGCCCAACTCCCAGAATCCAAAGGTTCCCGGTAACTGGTACGTCGACCCCGTCTTTCTCGGCGTGCCCGGCGTACGACGAATCGAAGAAGACGAAAATCTTGCCTGGCAGGCCGACGCACTCTGTGCGCAGACTGACCCAGAAGCGTTCTTTCCAGAAAAGGGCGGCAGCACCCGTGAAGCCAAGCGCATCTGCGACGGCTGCGAAGTGCGAAGCCAATGCCTCGACTACGCGCTCGAAAATGACGAGCGCTTTGGTATTTGGGGTGGCCTGAGCGAGCGCGAACGCCGCAAACTGCGCCGCGAAGCCGGCTAAACCCGCCCGTCTGGCCTCACACGGCCTGTGCCCGCCGCGCTCTCTCGTCGCCTGTGCCCGCTGCCGCGCCACACCACTTCGGTCGGAGATCCTGCTCTGGTCGGAGGAATAGTCGGAGAATCACCGACTGAGCGCTGATCTCCGACTGAGCGCCGAACCCTCCTGCCTCGGGCTGAGGCGCAGATACTGCGACTCGCGCGAGATGCGCCAGGTGAGGGTGCGAAACGCCCATAGGCTGTCGATGTTATGCGCATCAGAGTGACCGCAATCCTCGTAGCCAAGCACGGCGGCGAGTGGCTCGAGCAGACCCTCGCGGGGCTCGCGACTCAAACGCGCCTACCCGACCGTGTTGTTGCCGTCGTCAATGGCGGCAAACAGAGCATCGCGCAACAGATCACCGAGCACAGCGGCGACTTTGGTGAGGCGATTCGCATCGTCTCCACTCAAACCACGCTCGCGTTTGGCGCAGCGGTCGAGCAGGGGGTGCTCGCGCTGCCCGCCGAGCGCGCGGCGACTGATCACGCCCTGATGGGACAGGCAGCAGCCGACACCGCTACAGGCCTAGAGGCAACAAGCCACACCGCAACAGGCCTCACAACGGCAAACCCCACATCAACCGAACAGCTGCAAGACTGGTTCTGGTTGCTCACGGAAGACTCGGCGCCAGAGGCTGCGGCACTCGAAGAGATCCTCGCGACGGTGCAGCGCGCCCCCTCAGTCGTCGTTGCCGGCCCAAAACTGGTCAACTGGCAGCACCCCGACCGCATCATCGAACTCGGGCAGAGCCTCACCCAACGCGGAGACCGCTGGCTGCTGCGCCGCCAAGAGCGCGACCAGCAACAGTACGATCACCTGCAAGACGTGCTCGGTGTCGGGCCTGTCGGCATGCTGGTGCGCGCCGACGTGTGGCGCGAACTGCGCGGCTTCGATCCCGCCTACCCGGTCTATGACGATGCACTCGATTTCAGCGTGCGCGCCCGCCTCGCCGGGCACCGCGTCGTGGTGTCACCCACCTCGCGAGTACGGTTTGCGCAGTTGGGTGTCGCTGGCCCGCGCATCGAGCGTTCGCGGCGGGTGCTGCGCGTCGCCCACCGCCAGGCCCGCACGGCTGACCTGCACAGGCGCATCGCCTACGCCCCCGCGATCACCGCGTTCTTCATGTGGCTGGGGCTGCCGTTTGTGGCGATCGCACGGGTCGCATGGTCGCTGATTCGTGAACAGCCCGGCAACATGTGGGGTGAGTTCGCCGCAGCGCTGCGCGTCTTCTTTCGGCCGGGCGCCCTCGCAGAGTCCCGTCGCCGGCTCAAACAAGCGAACACGAACGGCTGGAGCGCCGTCGACCCGCTGCGAGTCGACTCAAAGAGCGTGCGCACTGCCCGCATGATCGATCGCGAGGTGATTCTCGCCTCGCAGGGGCGCCTGCGTGAAGACCTGAACTTTGTGTCGAGCGGTGGCCTCGCCACACTGGTGGTGGCCTCGCTGCTGACCCTCGGGCTGACCTGGTGGGCCGTGACGCAGACGAGCCTGACCGGGGGCGGGTTGGCCCCGCTCAGCTCGCTTGGTGACCTCTGGGCGAACACCCAGACGCAGGGCGGGGTGCCCGCTGACGCCTTCAGCTGGGTGCTCGCCATACTCGGCACCCTCACGTTCTATAACCCGTCGCACGCGGTTGTGCTGATGCTTGTCGCCGCGATTCCGCTGGCTGCACTTGGCGGCTTTATTTGGGCGGCGCAACTCACCAAAAACTCTGCCGGTCGGGTGCTGGTGGCGTTTGCGTGGGCGTTCAGCCCGGTGCTGCTCGGCTCGCTCGCTGCGGGCCGTCTATCTACTCTGATTCTTGCGGTTGTGCTGCCCTGGCTGCTGCTCGCGGCCACCCGCGCGCGCGTCGCCTGGAGCTGGGCCGGCGTCGCCTCGCTGCTCGCCGCCGTCGCGCTCGCCTGCGCCCCGGTGCTGATTCCCGCGGCGGTCGTGCTGCTGGTGGTCGGTATCATGAGTTCTCCGCGTGGCACCGCCCGCGTGCTGACCGTCGCCATCGGGCCGCTCGTGCTGTTT
>JAAZHL010000323.1 GCA_012510755.1 Leucobacter sp. | reverse complement strand
CCAGAGATTGCTGCCGAAGTCGCCGCCTACGTTGCGTATGTCACTCCGGTGCAGGGGGCGCAAGAGGCAATGGCTGACATCGACCCAAGCCAGGTGAATAACCCCGCCATCTTCCCGAGCGAGAGCGATTGGACGAAGCTCAAGCAGTTCCGCATTCTGACACCCGAAGAAGATAACCGCTATTCGACGGCGTTCCAGCGCGCTCTGGGCTTGTGACTGATGGGCGATACGAAATCATTTGCAGAGGCCGGCGCCGACCTTGAGCTGGTCGGCATTCAAAAGCGGTTTCCGGGCTTTACCGCGATAGAGCACCTCGACCTCACGATTCCTGCGGGCTCATTTTTTGCGCTGCTCGGCCCTTCGGGGTGCGGGAAGACCACGACGCTTCGGCTCGTGGCAGGTCTTGAAGACCCGACAGCCGGCAAGATCTTGCTTGGCGGCAAAGATGTGACGAGTCTGAAGCCACACAAGCGGCCTGTGAATACGGTGTTTCAGTCGTATGCGTTGTTTCCGCACATGACGATTCTCGAGAATGTGGCCTTCGGGCTGCGGCGTCGCAAGATCGCTGACCCCCTTGGCAAAGCCCATGAGGTGTTGCGCTTGGTCGAACTTGATCATGTCGCAGATCGAAAACCAGCGCAGTTATCGGGCGGTCAACAGCAGCGAGTTGCACTCGCGCGTGCAGTGGTGAATCGTCCTGCGCTGCTGTTGCTTGACGAGCCGCTCGGCGCGCTCGACCTGAAGCTGCGCCGACAGATGCAGTTCGAGCTGAAACAAATTCAGCAAGAGGTCGGGTTGACGTTTTTGCACGTTACCCATGACCAAGAAGAAGCGATGACCATGGCAGACACGGTCGCGGTCATGAATAAGGGCCGAATCGAGCAGATGGGCGCACCTGAAGAGCTCTACGAGCTGCCCAGAACCGTGTTTGTGGCGAACTTCTTAGGCCAGTCGAACCTCTTCTTGGTTGACGTTGAGGGCGGCACCGACCAAGTCATACACACCGCCTCTGTGAGCGGTCGCATCAGTCTGCCGCGCGCACGGAGTGAGCGTGACAGCGGCACCATGACAGTGGGCGTGCGCCCTGAAAAACTGCGTTTGCACGCTGCGGCCCCGCCCGCCGATGCAAATGTCAACGTCATTGGGCCGGCCCGCATTATTGATGTGTCATTCATCGGCGTGAGCACGCAATACACCGTAGAGGTGCCTGGCGCTGGCGATGTGCACGTGTTCTCGCAGAACGTTGAGGCAGGCCCTGCCGCAAGCCTTGGCGATGAGGTGTGGTTGAGCTGGCTCGTTGAACACACCTTCGGGCTCGCCGACGACCACCTCGAGACGGGTGCCCTCACCGCCGACTTCTCGACCCAGGCCATCGCCGCCCAGGCAGTGAGCGAATAGGGGAGCCGGTCATGGCCTTTACCGCCTTCTCGACGAACGCCAAGGTCGTCGAACAAGCCCCGAGGAAGAGCGGCTGGATCGTGCTGGTGCTGCTTGCACCCGGCGTGCTCTACATGCTGCTGTTCTTCGTCACACCATTCATTCAGCTCGCTATCACCTCGCTGCAGGCCCCCGCGGTCGGGGGCGGCAAGGGCGAGTATGTTGCGGCGCTGCAGTTTTCGAACTACTGGGTGGCGCTGCAAGACTATTGGCCTCACATTGCGCGGTCGTTCGTCTACTCGGTCACCGCAACGATCATTGGGCTGTTGATCAGCTACCCGCTGGCCTACCTCATCGGTGTGCGAGTGCGCCACCGGCCGATGATGCAAAGCATTTTGCTGATCCTCGTCGTCGCACCATTCTTCATTAGCTTCTTGCTGCGCACGCTTGCCTGGAAATCCATATTGCCGAATGAATTTATTGGCACGAGCGGCTCAGTAATCTTCGGTCTCGTCTACAACTTCATTCCGTTTATGGTGCTGCCAATGTTTGCCTCGCTGCAGGCACTTGACTTGCGGCTGCTCGAAGCGGGGTCAGACCTGTATGGTTCGCCGGTCACGGTGTTTCGCAAGATCACGTTGCCGCTGTCGATGCCCGGGGTCGTGTCAGGCACGCTGCTGAGCTTTATTCCGATGTCAGGCGACTTTGTGAACGCGTCGCGGCAGTTTCTGGGCAGTACCGACACGCAGATGATCGGTAACGTCATCGAATCTAACTTCTTGCAGACCGAAAATTACCCGATGGCCGCGTCCCTCTCAAT
>JAAZHL010000322.1 GCA_012510755.1 Leucobacter sp. | reverse complement strand
GAGCGTGCCCGTGAACTGACCGGCGGCGAGGGGGTTGCCGTCGTCTACGACGGTGTCGGCCGGGACACCTTCGACGAGTCACTTCGGGCGTTGCGCGTGCGTGGAGAGATGGTGTTGTTTGGCGGGGCAAGCGGGCAAGTGCCCCCGTTTGATGTGCAGCGGTTGAACGCTGGGGGATCCTTGTCGATAATTCGACCCTCACTGGTGCATTTCATGCGCACCGCAGAAGAACGCGACTGGCGCTACGGTGAACTCTTTGACGCGCTCGCCGCTGGTACCTTACGCATTCAAATTGGCGGCCGCTTTGCGCTCGCCGATGCCGCAGATGAGCACCGGGCGCTCGCGGGGCGTGGCACCACCGGCAAACTCATTCTGACAGCTTCGGTCTAGTTAAGGCAGCGGCAGAAGGCGAAGGCGTTTCACATGGGTACACGAGCCGAAACCATGGATTTTCTCACTGACCAACTGACTGCGCTGCCGAATATTCGTACGCGCAAGATGTTCGGCGAGTACTGCCTCTACTGCGACGACAAACCGGTTGCGTTCGTGTGCGACGACGAATTGTTCGTGAAGCCGACCGAGGCGGGCCGCGAATACATCGGTGACCCGGTCGAGGCGCCCGCGTATCCAGGCTCAAAGATGTACTACCTCGTGAGCGGCGACAGATGGGAAGACCGCGAGTGGATCACGGGCCTCATCGACGTCACCGCCACGGCGCTGCCCCCGGCCAAGCCGAAGCCCAAGCCGAAGCCGAAGCCGAAGACCCCGGCGAAGCCCAAGCCCAAGCCGACGTAAGCCGCGGCCTGGCGGGTTGTAGGCTAGCCATGCTGTTTACTGAAGACTTGGAGTGACCCGGCATGCCACTGGCAAATGCGCCCGCGGCGCCAAATGCGCCCGCCGCGCAACGCGAAAGATATCGCCCAGAGCCCTCGGTGCTGACCGCGCTGAAGACCCCGCGGCTGCTCACGCGCGAGGTGCTCGCAGGTCTCGTCGTCGCGCTCGCGCTGATCCCCGAGGCCATCGCGTTCTCGATCATTGCGGGTGTCGACCCGAAGGTCGGCCTGTTCTCGTCGTTCATCATGGCGGTCACCATCGCATTCGTCGGCGGCCGCCCGGCCATGATCTCGGCAGCAACGGGAGCCGTTGCCCTCGTCATCGCACCCGTCTCGCGCGAATACGGCCTCGACTATTTCATCGCGACGGTCATGCTTGCTGGGGTGCTGCAGGTGGTGCTCGCGCTGCTCGGCGTGGCGAAGCTGATGCGGTTTATTCCGCGAAGCGTGATGGTGGGCTTCGTGAACTCGCTCGCAATTCTCGTGTTTTTGTCGCAGTTGCCGCACCTGATCGATGTGCCATGGCTTGTCTACCCGCTCGTCGTGCTCGGTGTGCTGATCATCGTGCTGATGCCGAAGATCACGAAGGTGGTGCCCGCGCCGCTCGTCTCGATTGTGATCGTGACGGCCGCGGTGCTCGTGTTCGCGATCAATGTGCCAACCGTGGGCGATCAGGGTGAGCTGCCGCGCAGCCTGCCCGAATTGTTCATTCCGCAGGTGCCGTTCACGCTCGAGACCCTCGGCATCATCGCGCCGTTCGCCTTCGCGATGGCGCTCGTCGGCCTCATGGAATCGCTCATGACCGCAAAACTCGTCGACGAAATCACCGACACCCACTCGAACAAGACCCGCGAAAGCTGGGGCCAGGGCATCGCCAACATGCTGTCGGGCCTCTTCGGAGGCATGGGCGGCTGCGCCGTCATCGGCCAGACCATGATGAACGTCAAGGTGTCGGGCGCCCGCACCCGCATCTCTACGTTTCTGGCGGGATCGTTTTTGCTGATCCTCGTCGTCGCACTCGGAGATATTGTGGCGATCATTCCGATGGCCGCCCTCGTTGCCGTCATGATCATGGTGTCTGTCGCGGCGTTCGACTGGCACTCGATCAAGCCTTCGACGCTGCGGCGCATGCCGAAGAGTGAAACCTTTGTGATGGTCTCGACCGTCGTGGTGGTGGTGGTGACGAATAACCTCGCGATTGGTGTGATTGCGGGCGTGATGGTGGCGTCGGTGCTGTTCGTGCGCCGCGTTGCCCATTTTGTTGAGGTGAAGCGCGAGGTGGTGGGCGCTGGCTCGGGTGAAATTTCTGGTGGTGCTTCTGGCGGTATTACAGGCTTTACTTCTGACGGTGCATCTGGCGGTACTACAGGTTCTACTTCTGAGGGTGCTTCTGGCGGTACTACAGGTTCTACTTCTGACGGTGCTTCGGCCGAGGATCACCCCGCCACCGCCCACTACACCGTCACCGGCGAGCTGTTCTTTGCGTCGAGCAACGACCTCACCACCCTGTTCGAGTACGCTGATGACCCCGATCAGGTGGTCATCGATATGACGGGGTCGCACGTGTGGGACGCCTCGACGGTTGCCGCGCTCGACGCGATCGTGACGAAGTACGAACGCTACGGCAAGACGGTCGAGCTGCGCGGCATGAATAAGTACACTTCTGCGTTCCATGACCGGCTTTCGGGCGAATTCGGGTTGTAAATCGCAGATTGCCCTCGTTGCGCCGGTGGCGCCTGTGGCGGGTGGCCTGTGGCGGGTGGCCTGTGGTGGGTGGCCGGTGGCGCGGGGGTGTGGTCGCGTGGTGCCGGTGGCGTGGGGGTGCGGGAGCGTGGGTGCGTGTGGTCGCGGGGTGGCGGGCCGCAACAGGTGCAGGAGCGAGGATCAGCCCCGGCCCGGCAGCCCTCTGCGTAAGGGGTAGACTTGGGCGGGTATGCGCGCTGGCGCGGTCGCCGACCTGGCTCGCCGCGGCACCAGGCGAGACCAAGACCCCTTCCTGCCCCTTGGAGTGAATTTCACATGGCTGAACAGACCCGACTCGACAAAGTCATCGCCCTCGCCCGTCACCGCGGCTTCGTATTTCAGGCCGGTGAAATCTATGGCGGTTCGCGCTCGGCCTGGGACTATGGCGCCCTCGGCACCGCGCTGAAAGAGAACATCAAGCGCCAGTGGTGGAAGGCGATGGTGCAGCGCCGCGAAGACGTCGTCGGTATCGACTCGAGCGTCATTCTGCCGAAGCAGGTCTGGGAGGCCTCGGGCCACGTTGAGGTCTTCAGCGTCCCGCTAGTTGAGTGTCTGCAGTGCCACAAGCGGCAGCGCGAGGATCACCTGATCGAAGCCTACGAAGAGAAGCACGGTAAAGAGCCCGCGAACGGTATGGCCGATATTGTCTGAGTGCACTGCGGTACCCGTGGCCAGTGGACCGAGCCACGCGCGTTCTCTGGCCTGCTGAAGACCTTTCTCGGCCCGGTCGATGACGAGGCCGGCATGCACTACCTGCGCCCAGAAACGGCGCAGGGTATTTTTGTGAACTTTGCGAATGTGTTGCAGTCGTCTCGCATGAAGCCGCCGTTCGGCATCGCGCAGATCGGCAAGAGCTTTCGCAACGAGATCACGCCCGGCAACTTCATCTTCAGAACCCGTGAGTTTGAGCAGATGGAGATGGAGTTCTTCGTCGTGCCGGGCACCGATGAAGAGTGGCACGAGTACTGGATGAACGAGCGCATGTCGTGGTACGTCGGCCTCGGCATCGACCCGGCCAACCTGCGCTTCTACGATCACCCGAAAGAGAAGCTGTCGCACTACGCCAAGCGCACCGCTGACATTGAGTACCGCTTCGGGTTCACCGGCAGCGAATGGGGTGAGCTCGAAGGCATCGCGAACCGCACCGACTTTGACCTGTCGACTCACACCAAGCATTCGGGCAAAGATCTGTCGTTCTTCGACCAGGCAAACGATGAGCGCTATGTGCCGTATGTCATCGAGCCCGCGGCGGGCTTGACCCGCTCGGTGATGGCGTTCTTGGTTGATGCCTACCGCGAAGAGCAGGTGCCGAACGCGAAGGGTGGCACCGACACCCGTGTGGTGCTTGGGCTTGACCCGCGGTTGGCTCCAGTGAAGGCCGCGGTGCTGCCGCTGAGTCGCAACGAGAAGCTCTCACCGCTCGCACGCGAAGTCGCGGCAGAACTGCGCGAAGACTGGAACATTGACTTTGATGACGCCGGTGCCATCGGTCGCCGCTACCGCCGCCAAGACGAGATCGGCACCCCGTTCTGTGTCACGGTCGACTTCGACTCGCTCGAAGATGATGCGGTAACTGTGCGCGAGCGCGACAGCATGCAGCAAGAGCGCGTGCCGCGTGCTGAGCTGCATGCCTATTTGGCTGCTCGTTTGCGCGGCGCCTAAGCCGTTCGCAGACTTTATCGCAGACGTTGCTGCCGTGTTCAGGCAGGTTTGAAAGAATGGTGCAATGACATTCGAGCCGCCTGAGCAACAGCAGCCCGCACAGGTACCCGGGCCGCCCCAACCTCAGGCAGCTATGCCGCCGCTATCCGCGCAGCAACAACAGCAGCAGCAACAACAACCAACTACGTTGCCGCCGCAGGCGCCCGTGCCACCGCACCCAAGTGCACAGCCGGTGTGGGCGCGGCCCGCTCCAGTGGTGGTGTGGCAAGCGACCCCCGAGCTCGAGTACCACCAGCTGTTGCGTGGCGCCGCTCGGTATCGGTGGTGGAAGCCGCTATTGGCTCTGTTGCTGGGCACCCTGTACTTCTTGACGTTCAGCGTGGTGTTCAGCCTGATCGCTGTGCCGATCTATGCCATCGCAACGGGCGGTGACTTCACCGAAATCTCAGTCGATGAGCTCATTGCACTCGACACCCAGAACCCAGCATCGCTGTTCATTGCGCTTGGCTCGATTATCTTGATGATTCCCTCTGCGATGCTTGGCATGCTGAGTGCGGGCTTGGGGTCGCCGCGACGGTTGTGGTCGGTGGCGCTGAAGATTCGGTGGCGGTGGATCGCCCGCACCCTGTTGCCTGCGTTCATCGCCCTGGTGCTCATGAACGTCATTGGTATCGCTCTCGCGATCGCGACGAGCGACCCGGCCGAGCTTGAGGCTTCTGCGACCAGTGAGCCTCTCGATTACAAGGTCAATCTTGCGCTGATCTCGCTCATTCTGGTGATTGTGCTTGTGCCGTTGCAGGCTGCGGCCGAAGAGCTCGTGTTTCGAGGTGCACTGATGCAGGCACTCGGCGCGTGGTTCAGCGGCGCCTCAGACCGCACTGCATTTGGACGGGCGCTGCGCAGCCCGTGGTTGCCTATTCTGCTGCCGAGCGTCGGCTTTGCGTTGATGCACATTTATGACGTGTGGGGTCTGCTCGCGGTCGGCCTGATGGGCGCGGTGTGCGCGTGGCTCACGTGGCGCACCGGTGGTCTTGAGGCTGCGATTTCCATTCACGTAGTGAACAACCTGGTGGTGTTCATGCTGATGACCGCTGCATTCGGCGGCGAGACCGGCCAAAGCGCTGATGCAGGCAGCCCATGGTCGCTGATCGCCACGGCAGTGGGACTGTTGGGCTATGCCTGGTGGGTTGACCGGGACTTTGGGCGACGCGATGGCCGACGCACCCGCATCGACGTGGTGCAGGCTACGGTTCGGCAGCAACCGAATGGGCCCCAGTACCCAACCGGGCCTCAGCAGCCAATCATGCCCCAACAGATGGGCGGGCCGGTCGCGTGATCGATGCACTAGTCACCGGCCGCAGCTTACCCGCGCTGCAAAGCGCTCTTGACCTGGCCGAGGTCGGACTGAAGGTCATGGTAGCCGGGGGCGCGACGCACGACCCTGAACTGCAAGCAGGGCCGGGGCACTGGCCGGCGGCAAGGCGTGACCCCGATGGCACGATCGCGGCATTCATGCATCGCGTAGCTGAGCCTATTGACGGTAGTGACGCAGAACCTCAGTTGGTGGCGCAACCTGAGACCTCAGTGGTACCAGCGCCATGGTTGCGTGACCGTAAGGGCGCGTGGGCCCCGCAACCGACACCGCAGGTGTTGGGTGTACCCGCGGTGCCGCTCGCTGCCGAAACGCTGACTTTGCTTGGTGGGGGTGCCGCAACCCGCGCATATCTTGACCGAGTGATGCCGCTCTTGACGGTGGGCAAGACACGCCTATTCGGTGTACTGGTGCGCAAGCGGTTGGGGTCTTCCGTGCTGAAGCGTCTCGTTGACCCGCAGGTCTATGAGCGATATGGGGAGCTCGCGAACGAGGTCGAGGTCGCGATAGCCGCGCCGGGGCTGAATGAGGCGCTCTCACGCGCGGGCTCACTCACTTCGGCCGCGCTTGCATACTCCGACCGGAATGTTGCACGTGAAACCCAAGTGCGACCTACGGGCAGTGAACGCGAACTGGTGCAAGCGCTGCTCAAGAAACTTGAGTGGTACGACGTCGAACTGCGCGAAGAGCCTGTAGTGAACCTGCAACACGCGGGTGATACCTGGAATGTGGTGCTTGAGGGCGGCAGCCAGGTCGCTGCACGTGCGGTGGTCGCTGATTTTGCCTCGGGTGCAGCTCAACCTGAGTGGTGTTCGAGCCAGGCGAGCGCCGAGCTCGCTTCACTGCGTCCACAGCACAGCCGAACATATGCGTCAATCGAAATAGAGTCGCCCAGTGGCAGAGGTCTCGATGTCGGACAGCTGAACCTCGAGGGCCAATGGGCTGTACGTGCCGAGCGGCTACCAGGGGCGGCACGGGCAGGGGCGGCGCGGGCGATTGCGGTGCTGGCAGGCCCGCGCGCGTTGACCGGTGCGCTGCCGAGCGGTTCAGGTGAAGCCGTGAGTGCGGCACCCGAAGCAGCTGCGGACGGTAGTCGCAATGTTCTCGATAGCAGCAGCAAATCAGGGCGCAGTCTTCGCGCTGAACTCGATTGGGTGCTCGCGGATACGGGCTATCGTGCGGTCGCGGGCGAAGTTTGGCGTGTTGAAGTGCACGCAGCCCCGTTTGTTGCTGTCGCCGAGAGGCAGCACGCGCACACCCTACTCGAGGCTTATGCCGAGACTTTCCCCACCCTTTTGCCAGTCGGCCGCGCCCTGCACGGTGACGAGGAGGCCGCGGGGCTGCGGCATGCTCACCGCAGTACCGTCGAGCTGCGCCGCCGGTTGCTGGGTCTAGAACCCGAGGGAATGTGAGCCAAGCCTTGGTATATTGCGAAATAGGAATATGTCTCACGGCTGCGGCGCTGTAGGCTGGTTTTGAAATACGTAGCGAAGCACACGAAGACCTGGAGGCGCCATGAAAGGCAAAATCGCATTCGTCATCGGAGCAGCTGTTGGCTATGTGCTCGGTTCGAGAGCCGGGCGCGAACGCTACGAGCAGATCAAGCGTGGCGCGGCAACTGTCTGGCAGACCGAGCCGGTGCAACGGGGCGTGACGCTGGTACGCGACGCGCTCGACGAACGGGCTGACAGTGTGCGGGCATTTGTACGGCGAGCCTCATCTGATGTCTTCTCGAATCTTGCAAAGCAAACCGCTGACAAGCCTCGTTCAGCAGGTAGGCCGACTGCGGCCGCCGAGCAAGAAGAGGCAGACGGGTCGAGCGCGGCCGAGGCGCCGAAAGAGGCAAAGGAATAACGATGAGTCGTCGCAATGAGCAGGCG